>DATKTT010000132.1:0-7731 GCA_035530955.1 Williamwhitmania sp.
CAAAAAGTTGTCGATGCCTTGCTATCCTCAAAAAGGGAGATCTCTGTTGAGGAACTTATTAAGTTATCGCTTAAGCAATTATAGAAATTATTTAACTGCGTTTGAGCTTGAAAAGGTTTGTTCAGTTTGCCACTGTTTGTTGCATTTGTTTTTCTCCAGCATTTTCGTTTGGTTTAGCACTGGTCAATCATCCAG
Organism: Williamwhitmania sp.; assembly: GCA_035530955.1. Classification (GTDB taxonomy): domain Bacteria; phylum Bacteroidota; class Bacteroidia; order Bacteroidales; family Williamwhitmaniaceae; genus Williamwhitmania. Next base: position 196 of record DATKTT010000132.1, read on the forward strand.
AGTGCCTGCCCGTGGTAAATGCTGATTATCAGAGTCAGGATACTTCTAACTTACGGTATCAACTGCCATCAGGCGATCCAACAACTGCACCAAAGTCACCTCTCTACCTGCAAACCCCAACCAATACTGGCTATATTGTTGAGTTTAATCCGGCAACGGGTCAGTACGTTTTTTATGAAAATGTTGGCGATAAGAAGGGTGCTGTTGTAAGGGTTATGACCAAAGAGGAGTACGCGGCCTACCAGCAGCAAAACGCACTGCGGTCCTATTGGGAGCAAAAGCGCAAATCGGAGGCAGGAACCGCTGCCAGCTCCTCATTTCTACCCGACCTTCAACTTGGCGGAGAGACCTTTGACCGAATATTCGGAAGCAACAAAATTGATATTAAGCCACAGGGCAATGCAGAACTCATTCTGGGTCTAAATTCTTCGCGGACCGATAATCCTACCCTTCCGCTACAGCTTCGTAAAACTACCACCTTCGACTTTCAGTCGAAGATTCAGATGAACGTTACGGGAACAATTGGCGACAAGATGAAGATCCTCGTGAACTATAACACGGAGGCAACCTTCGATTTTGAAAATAATGTGAAGCTGGAGTATACTGGCTACGAGGATGAAATCATACAGAAAATAGAGGCCGGGAATGTTTCCATGCCACTCCCTGGAAGTTTGATTACCGGTAGCCAGAATTTATTTGGCTTCAAAACGGAGTTGAAGTTTGGTAAGCTTACGGTTACCAGCATTTTTTCACAGCAGAAAGGACAGTCGCAAAACATTCAGGTGAAGGGAGGTGCCCAGTCCAGCGACTTTAAGATAACCTGCGACAACTACGACGCTAACAGACACTTCTTTCTAGGCCAATTCTTTAGAGATATTTACGACAAGTCGCTCAGCACTTTGCCCATTATTAGTTCTGGGGTTACTATTACAAAGATTGAAGTTTGGGTAACCAATAAGACATCGGTATTCGATAATTCCCGAAACATCCTTGGCTTAATGGACTTGGGGGAAGGAACTAACCACATATATTCCTCCTCAACCATTTTCCAAAATGCTGGGAAAGGGCCAAACCCCTCAAACGATATTAATACACTTTATGGATATATGCAGGATACCTCTTTGTCTGGTATTCGATCAATTCAAAACATTAGTTCTAAATTAAATGAAATAAACCTTAGCTCAGGACGCGATTATGAGAAAATAGAAAATGCTAGGAAACTCTCTCCCTCAGAGTTTACCCTCAACCCAAACCTAGGATTTATATCGTTGAACACCGCTCTGAATGCAGATGAGGTGCTTGCGGTTGCCTATGAATATACCTATAGGGGAAGAACCTACAAAGTTGGCGAACTTTCAACGGATGGTATCTCTGCGCCCAAAGTGCTTATATTAAAGCTATTAAAGGGAACAAACCTTACTCCAAAACTTCCGACTTGGAACCTAATGATGAAGAATGTCTATTCAATAGGTGCTTATCAGGTTAGTAAGGACAACTTTGTTCTTAACGTATTGTATCAAGATGCTGAAACAGGGACAACATCTAACTATATCAAAGAGGGTCCAATTGCCAATCAACCGTTGATACGAGTGTTAAATCTTGATAACCTCAATGGTCAAGGTGATCCATACCCAGATGGCGTTTTTGATTTTATTGAAGGGGTAACCATTCTGCCAAGTAATGGGAGGATTATTTTCCCAGTCCTTGAACCATTTGGAAGCCATCTGAATGCCAAACTTGGAGGAGGAGATCTTGCCAAAAAATACGTATACCAAGAACTCTACGACTCTACCCAATCGAAGGCGCGTCAGGTACCTGAAAAAAATCGATTTATTCTGTCCGGAAGCTACCAGTCAACAGGTGGGTCCGACATTTCCCTTAACGCCATGAATGTGCCTCAGGGGTCGGTTATTGTTACTGCAGGTGGATTGAAGCTCACGGAGAATGTTGACTACACCGTGGACTATGTACTCGGTAGAGTAAAAATAATTAATCAGGGATTACTTGAGTCGGGTACACCAATTAACATTTCGCTGGAAAGTAACTCTGCGTTTAACTTACAAACAAAGACACTGGTTGGTACCCATCTCAACTATCAGTTTTCCGATAATTTCAACATTGGTGCAACCGTTCTTAACCTTACCGAGCGTCCGCTTACTCAAAAGGTAAACTTTGGTTCTGAGCCAATATCCAACACCATCTGGGGCATGGATGGAACCTACAAAACCGACTCTAGGTTTCTTACAAAGATGATTGATAAAATACCGTTAATTCACACCAAGGAGCCATCGAGTATTTTGTTTGAGGGTGAGTTTGCTCAACTCTTACCAGGCCATTCTAAGGCAATAGGCTCTTCGGGCACATCCTATATTGACGATTTTGAGGGGAGCGAAACCACCATTGACTTAAGGCAGTGGAGCGCTTGGGTGCTGGCCAGTACGCCACAGCACCAACCTGACTTATTTCTCGAGGGTGATCTTCCCAGCGACTTACGATATGGCTTTAATAGGGCGAAGTTGGCGTGGTATACCATTGACCCCATTTTTAACGAGAATACCTCCTATACTCCTGACTATATTAAGAGAGACAAAGACCAGCTCTCCAACTACTTTGTAAGGCAGGTGTATCAGCAAGAAATTTTCAATACCGATCAAGTTAATGGAGTTCCGTCGAATATTCCAACTCTCAGCCTTGCCTTTTACCCGCGTGAAAGAGGACCCTATAATTTCGACGTAGCAGGGATGAATCCTAATGGCTTCCTGCAAAACCCGGCCACTCGCTGGGGTGGCATAATGCGTTCGCTACCTGTGACCGATTTTGAGGCCTCCAATATTGCATACATCGAGTTTTGGATGATGGACCCCTTTGTTTACGACTCAACGTCCACAGGGGGTGATTTCTACATCGACCTTGGAGATATTTCGGAGGATATCTTACGCGATGGACGAAAGGAATTTGAACAGGGATTGCCAACCTCTGCTGTAGTTACCAACGTAGACACAACCGTGTGGGGGCGTGTTCCACTAGTTCAAAGTCTTGTAAATGCTTTTAGCAACGATCCCGGTGCCCGTCGTTTTCAGGATGTGGGGTTGGATGGTCTTAGCGACGACGACGAAAAGTCGTTCTTTGGAAGTTATGTAGCCGCCATGGAAGGCAAGCTTGTGCCAGGTTCTGCAGCTTTAACGGCCATCGAGAAAGACCCCTCAGGTGATGACTACCATTTTTACAGAGGGTCAGATTACGATGCAGAGAAACTTGGGGTGCTCGACCGGTACAAGAACTTCAACAACCCCGATGGCAACTCTCCTGCTGCAGAGAATAGCCCTGAAGGATATTCAACCTCAGCAACCACGGTTCCCGATATGGAGGATATCAACCGGGATAACACCATGAGTGATGGGGAATCCTACTTTCAGTATAAGATACACCTGTCACCTCAAGATTTGCAAATTGGAAAAGATTTTGTGACAGATATTAAAAACACAACAGTAGACCTAGCTAACGGAACTAAGGGACACGTACGATGGTATCAGTTTAAGGTTCCAATATCCGATTACAAGAGCGTTATTGGTTCCATTCAGGATTTTAAGACGATACGATTTATGCGCATGGTTTTGCGTGGTTTTCAGGATACCACATTCCTTCGTTTTGCTCGTCTGCAGCTAGTTAGAGGGGAGTGGAGGCAGTATGACAATTCGCTACAGGAAGGTCAGGAGGGGCTTGGCTCAACCGATACTCAAGATCCAAACTTTGAGATTTCTACCGTTAGTGTTGAGGAAAATACGAACCGCCAACCAGTAAACTACCTGCTCCCCCCCGGTATTTCAAGAGTTATCGACCCATCAAACCCCCAAATTACGCAGCTTAACGAGCAATCGTTGATGATGAAGGTTCAGGATCTTTCCGATGGTGATGCTAGGGCTATCTATAAAACGCTGGGTTATGACCTGCGCGACTATAAAAAGATAGTGATGAATGTTCACGCTGAGGCTATCCCTGGTGATGCCCTTGCTGCTGGAGACCTCTCCCTGTTTATTCGATTGGGGTCCGACTATAAGAATAACTACTACGAGTATGAGATTCCGCTCAGCCTTACACTTCCAGGAAACTATGCCAATAATGATGCTGGGCGTTTGGCTGTGTGGCCAGATGCCAACTTGATGGACCTTGACCTGAACAAGTTTCCGAATGCGAAGATTGCTCGTGACGATGCCATGAATAGGCCCGGATCAATGGTAACCTACTCTACCATTTACGAGGTTCTCGACGGGGCTCGTAAAATTAAGGTCGTCGGAAATCCCTCGTTGAGCGATGTGAAGGTTGTCCTCATTGGTGTGAGAAATCCTTCAAAAATTCATTCACCCCAAGACGATGGTTCTCCGAAATCGGGAATTGTATGGGTAGACGAGCTTCGCCTAACCAACTTTGACGAGAGTTCGGGTTGGGCGGCAAATGCGCGTACTCAGATTAAGCTGGCCGATTTAGGTAGCGTTTCGGTGGCCGGAAGTTTGGTAACCCCTGGTTTTGGTTCACTTGAAAGCACGCTTAACGACAGGAGCAAGGAGGAGATTTACGAGTACGACGTGGCCTCTAATTTGGAGTTGGGAAAGTTTTTCCCTGCTAAGGCTGGAGTTAAAATTCCAATGTTTGTAAGCTATTCCGAAACATTCAAAAATCCTAAATACGACCCACTCGATCCGGATATAACCCTCAAGGAAGCCTTGGCTCACGCCACTTCCCAAAGTGAGAAAGATTCAATAAAACACTATTCTCAGGACTATACGCGGCGAAAAAGCATCAACTTTACCAATGTTAAGCTTGTTAAGACAAAGGGTACCCCCCGGTTTTATGATATTGCTAACTGGTCGATGACCTATGCCTACAGCGAGGTGTTTACCCGAAATGTTAACATCGACCACCAAATACAAAAAAATTACCGAGGTGTGCTGGCCTATAACTTCAATGCACGGCCAAAAACAATATCTCCATTTCAAAAGCTTTCCTTCCTCAAACCACGACCGCTTGCCCTAGTTCGAGACTTTAACTTCAACTTAATTCCAAGCCAGATTGCTTTTAGGAGCGATCTTACTAGGTCTTATCTTGAAGTACAGCAACGCAATCTGGATAATCCAAGCCAGGTAATCATGCCGACCTACTCCAAAGACTTTGAGTGGAGTCGCTTTTATGCACTCTCCTGGGATATTACCCGCTCAATAAAGATGGACTTTACTGCAACCAATCTTGCCCGGATTGATGAGCCAGTTGGAATGGTTGATAAAGCTCGCGATCCATTGGGTTATGAGAACTGGCGAGACTCTGTTTGGGCCAACATTAAAAACTTTGGCCGAAATATTGATTATAACCATACGTTGAATGTCACCTACAATATCCCAATTAACAAGCTGCCACTTCTTGATTGGACAAATGCATCTGCCCGGTATTCAGGTTCATACGAATGGGTTGCGGCTCCAATTTTAGCCGATACTAGCAGCCTCGATCCAGGCAATACAATAAAAAATAGCCAAACGCTTCAACTCACGGGTGGTCTCAACATGCAGACGCTTTACAACAAGGTTGGCTTACTGAAGCGCATTAACAATGAGTTCGACCAAATGGGTAAGCCCAATGCCAACAAAAAGAAGGAGTTTCGGGAGGTAACCTATGAGGGAACGGTAAGCCTTTCGGCCAAGAAGGCTCGAAGTATATACCACCGCCTAGGCACGCAGGACGTCAAGGTTAAGGTCTTTAAGGCTGATGGAAAGGAGGCGAAGGTAACGGTAGATGCAGATACGCCGGACAGGGTAAGGATAGTTTCCAACGAGGATTTGAAGAATGCCAAGATTCAAATTGTAGGAAAAGTAGTTAAGAAGCCCAACCTATTTGAATTCGCCGGAAAATTGAGTTTGCGATTACTCATGTCGGTGAAGAATATTTCACTCACATACCAGCAAGTGGGAGGTATGCTATTGCCAGGATATAAGCCCCAAACTAAGCTGATGGGCATGAGTAACTACATGGGTGTAACTGCACCCGGATGGCCATTTGTGCTTGGATATCAAGATGAAGCATTTCCCTATGAAGCAGCAAGGAATGGCTGGTTATCTAAAGATACCACCATTAACAACCCATTCTTAATTAACCGGACTCAGAGCATAAACCTCCGAATATCCATTGAGCCAATTCCGGACTTTAGGATTGAAATAACTGGACTTAGAACCCTTGCGCGCAACAAGAGTGAGTATTGGGCTGCTGACCATGCCGGGAACTTTGCTCCTACAAACCCCATAATCAGCGGTAACTATAGCGTTTCAATAGTAAGTATGTCGTCTGCTTTTGAAAAATCAACGGCTGGAAATGCATATAAATCTGCAGTTTTTGAGCGATTTAAGGCAAATCGCTTTGCGATTTCCAAGCGATTGGCCAGCCAACGCGTGACGAGCTCTGCTAATGGCTACGATCCAGCGGTAATTGATCCTGCTTCAGGCTTCTATGACGGGTATGGTCCATTATCGCAGCAGGTACTGATACCAGCTTTTTTGGCGGCCTACACTAATACAAATCCATCGAAGGTAAGCTTGGACAACTTTCCTAAAATGCCGATGCCGAACTGGATGGTTACCTATAATGGGCTGGCTAAGTTGGAACCATTTAAGCAGTGGTTCCGAAGCGTAACCCTATCGCATGGTTATAAATCGGTTTATACCATTGGCTCATATTCAACCAACTCCTCGTTTATGGAGAATGGGGATGGTTACTCCTACATTCGAAATGCAAATAACGATTTTGTACCCCAAAACGATATTCTGAATTTGTCCATTTCGGAGCAGTTTAGCCCACTAATTGGCATTGACTTAGGATGGCAAAACAACCTCACAACTAAGGGCGAAGTAAGGCGCACTCGTAATTTAGCGATGAGCTTTGCCAACAACCAGCTGACGGAGCAAACCTCATGGGAATACATTTTTGGCTTTGGTTATCGGTTCGATAACGTTCCCCTTATCTTTGGGAATCCAGCCACTGGAGGACAAAAGGTTAATAAAACCAACCTGAAGTTAACCACCGATATTTCAATTCGAAATGTTAAGAACTTTATTCGACGCCTAGCCGAGGGTATCGATGAAATTAGTGGTGGTCAAAAGCTAACAACCATTAGCATTAATGCTGACTACACCATTAGCGCCAAGGTTACCTTGCGAACGTTCTTTACCAGAACTATAAATAATCCTTACATCTCCAATGTTTACCCGGTTGCGACCACCAACGTAGGGTTTAGCCTTCGGGTTGAGTTGTAGGAAAGGTTGTAAATTAGAATCGTTCGAAACAAGATGAAGATGGTGCTAAACATGATATTTGTCGGTTGTAAAGAATAAGATTTATTTTACCTTTGGCATACAAAAAAATTCAAATCGCCTAATTATCAAAAGTATAAAACATGAACGTACCTGCTAATCTCAAGTACACCAAAGATCACGAATGGGTTCGTGTAGAAGGTGAATATGCTATCGTAGGGGTTACTGATTACGCTCAGTCTCAGCT
>DATKTT010000133.1:0-2618 GCA_035530955.1 Williamwhitmania sp.
TTCGGTATTTGTTTTGGCAGGGTCGCACCATGTTTTTTACGAATTGAATAAGAAAAGAAAAATCCCCAAAGATTTTCCAATTAAGGAACTTCTAAAGGCATTCAGGTATCCGGGAAGAAAAGGGCATTTGATGGTTATTGTGTACAAGATACTTGATGCTGACCTCTTTTAATTTATGGTATCGGATAGCTACTGAAAGTGGGAGGCCTGGGGTTTCCCACTTTCAGCATTAACTTAAGTGGTAAATCTACCGAATTGTTTGGCAGTAGTTAAAATGGAAAATATTTCTATTTTTTTTGGTTAGGTCTTAAAATTCGATTGGCGGGTGTTTTATCATTTTATCTCTGCTAGAGGCCGAACTCTATTAACCAAAGTTATCAACATTTTTCCAGGTTCCTCTATAGGAATCAAATGTGCTGAATTTTCAAACCAGACACCTTCTTTAATTGGTGCCTTTACTTGATTTATCCATTCACTTGTGGGTTCAGAAGGGGTTGTATAGTCGTGTCGTCCCATAAACATGAAAATAGGAATGGGAAATTTTTTTATTGGTTTAAAATCTACACTCAACAGTTTGGGCAATAGTATTGGTAGCGTAAAATCAATTCCTTTAGTAATTCCGTCAACATCACTTTTTGAATACACGGGAGATAATAATGGTAGCATGAAATAATAATCTGTATTATTCCTATAAGCAGCCAAACCACCATAATATTGTGCCCATTTTCTGGCGACTAGTACCCGTTTTACTGTTAGAGGCAGGTTTCCGGGGTAGGGGGCAATGGCTTGCAATTCAGCAAAAGCAATCGTATCGTGTCTTTTTTGTGCTTCTTTTAGGGCATATTCAAAACTAATACGCTCATTATCCATAGCGTTTATTACCTGTCCAACACCTACATAGGCATAAAATAAATCTGGTCGTTTTAAAACCGCAGTCATAGAAACAATTGTACCCCAACTGTGTCCCAATAAAATAACTTTTCTCTTATTGTATTTTTTTCTTATAAAGTCAGTCAATTGTATCAAATCATTAGCATATTGATCAATAGTTAAGGTGTTGCCAAGATTTACTGTATCATTTTTTAAAAAAGTTTTACCCGCTGCTCTCTGATCATATTGAACAATAGTAAAATACTCCTCAAAGGGTCTTTGAAACGCCCATGCTAATGGAGCCATTGGTGATGCTGGACCACCATGTACGAAAATGATAATGGGGTTATTTTTGTTTTGTCCACGAACATATACTGACTGTTCTATTCCACCAATATTAGTTTGAAAATATTCTTGAATTCCATTCGGATTTACAATTGTATCTAGAGATCTTATGATTTCTTTTGATTTAGAATACTCGTCAGTTTGAGGAGTGTCTTTTTTTGACTTAGAATGGTTGTCAACTTGACAAGCGTTTATGAAAAAAGAAAGGGTAAGTAGTAGTACTATTTTTCTGTCCATGGTATTCAAATTTGCACTATTTTAACTTGTACGTTGACAGTTTAAATTACTGTCAACGGTTGCGCGTTTGCCGCGCTTGGGAGTTTGAGACCAATCTCACGTCCCACGATAGCAAAGTTACCTAAAAGCCATGAAAACTCCAAATGCATCATCAGCCCAAATACAACCGATCCGGCAGTTGCCGGAGAGTTCGGCGAAGCCAATAAATACGCTGCTACCAACTGGTTTTTTTCTTGTCTTAATAGCTGTCCCAAATTGAAATTATTTTATCCGAGTTTAGACTTCTAAAAACATAAAAGAGTGTCGATAATTCGTTGCTGTCTTTATAGTCTTTTACTTCATTTTCAGGAAGAATTTCTTTCCATAGATAGTCAACATTAGAGTCGTCTTTAAGTGTATAATAAAACGAATTTTTGAATAGATTTTCTCCTGTCGTTTTTGTCGCTAAAGCATTATAAAATGGTTTTGAACCATAACCAATAAACTTGCAATATTCTCCATCAGAGCATGGCCAACTCCAATCCTGCCAAGAAATTATATGCAGTGTTTTCTTTTCTAATTCCATGGTCTTCTGTTTAGCAATTTCTTCGATTTTTAAATCAGTAAGTGAATGATTAGTTTCTTTTAGTTGACGTTTAAGTTTTGCGAAATCACCACCACACGTGAAGGTGTCTCTGTCTATTAATTTCCCATTAAGTAAACAGTCTGGGCAAATAGATGTGATGTTTTCTTCACCAAAAACGATCCAGCGTTAAAACAATATTTTGTCTGTCCGCAAGTGTTGAACAAAGTTTCTTCGTCGCGAAGTCCAGTTAGAGCTTCAGGTTTCTCGAAATAATTAAATGTCATTTGTTGGTTTGTCATAAACTAGCTGGTAACGGTACGCGTGTTTGTTTTGTTTGGAGGCTGGGGGCTGCCCCCCATCCTCCGGTAGTAAAGCTACAAAAACGCAGCCAACTTACAAAACCCGCCTCAGCCCAAATAAAATAAACACGCTGTGTGTGCCTTGAATGGTAAATATAATAAAAGTTCTTTTAAACGATGCGTTTAGGAGCCAGTCCAGAGGGTGCAAGTCCCTTGTGCGCGGAGTCGTGTCCGAAGCACTAGCAAGTGGCAAGGTGGTTTGGGGTGACCCATGCACTGACCCGGAGCGAAGCGGAGAGCAC
>DATKTT010000134.1:0-29729 GCA_035530955.1 Williamwhitmania sp.
CAAGCCTTTTAACAGTAATTTATGTCATTTGAAAATTTAGGCTTGATAGAGCCAATCCAAAAGGCCCTGAAGGCCGAAGGTTACATCACCCCAACACCCATCCAAGAAAAAGCCATTCCCATTGTATTGCAAGGCAGAGACTTAATAGGTTGCGCCCAAACTGGAACAGGTAAAACGGCGGCATTCGCTATCCCCATAATTCAGCAGCTGGTTCAAAACCGAATGGTAGAATCGGGCAACCGACGCATTAAAGCATTGATAATTACCCCAACACGCGAGCTTGCCATCCAAATTGGTGAGAGCTTTGAAGCCTATGGCAAGAATGCCGGATTGAGGCACACCGTGGTGTTTGGAGGCGTGGCGCAACGACCACAAACTGCCGCTCTTCAACGTGGAGTTGATATTCTTATCGCAACGCCTGGTCGATTGCTCGACTTGGTTAACCAAGGGTTTATTCACCTGAACTCCATCAAGTTTTTTGTGCTCGATGAGGCCGACCGAATGCTGGACATGGGCTTTATTCACGACGTGAAGCGCATCATTGCCATCATCCCTAAGCAACGCCAAACGCTCTTTTTCTCGGCAACCATGCCGCCTGAAATTACGAAGTTAGCTTCAACAATTCTTACCGATCCGGCAAGGGTTGAGGTAACTCCTGCAGCATCCACTGCCGATATTATAGACCAGTCGGTTTACTTTGTCGACAAAGAAAACAAGAATGGGCTGCTGCTGCATCTGCTCCGCGATAACGTTATTGAGACAGCACTCGTATTTACCCGCACCAAGCACGGCGCCGATAAGGTTGTTCGCCTGCTGAATAAGAATGGGGTATTGGCAGAGGCCATTCACGGCAACAAGTCGCAGAATGCACGCCAGTCGGCGCTTGAGAAGTTTAAGACGCACAAGATTCGTGTTTTGGCTGCCACCGATATTGCCGCTCGCGGCATCGACATCGACGAGCTATCGCACGTTATCAACTTTGAAATGCCCAACGTTTCCGAAACTTACGTTCACCGTATTGGCCGAACAGGTCGTGCCGGTCACGAGGGTGTTGCCCTATCGTTTTGTGATGCGGAGGAAAAAGCATTTCTGAAGGATATAGAGAAGCTTATCTCCAAATCCATACCGGTAGTAAGCAACCATCCCTATCCAATGACTGGTGTTGTTGCGTCTACCTCTCGCCATCCGCAACCACCTAGAAAAACGTTTCGTCACTCTACCTCGGGCAGCAACGAACGTTCCGAACAACCCGGTCGCAAGCACTATAGTGCTCAGGGTAGTGGGGCACCAAGAAGGCGCTGGTAGGTCTTACCTTAAGCAATTACTATATCAAATAAGAAGCGGGTTTTGGAATGCATTGCATATCCAAAACCCGCTTTACTTATAGGGCTAAACTATCCTACTTCTTGGGCTTCAACCATTGGTCGAGCCAGCCGAAGAATTCACGCTGCCACAGAATGCCGTTTTGAGGTTTAAGCACCCAGTGACTTTCGCTTGGGAAGAAAAGGAACTTGCTTGGTACCCCCAACATCTGTGCAGAGTTAAAGGCGGCCATCCCTTGTGTGTAAGGAATCCGGAAGTCGTGACCACCTTCAATTATCAAGATTGGGGTATCCCAGTTCTTCACAAATAGATGAGGACTTTGGGCATAGCTCCTCATGGCCACCTTATTGTTGGTTTCCCATGGAGCGCCGCCATTTTCCCAATTATCGAAAAACATTTCGTCGGTGGTCATATACTCCATTACCGAGTTGAAAACGCCACAATGCGAAATAAAGGCTTTGAACCGCTTGTTGTGGTGACCAGCAAGCCAGTATACGGTGTATCCTCCATAGGATGCTCCAATGGCGCCAAGGTTGTTGGCATCAACCCAAGGTTCTTTCTTCACCTCATCGATGGCGCTGAGGAGGTCTTTCATCTCCTGATCGCCATGGTGCTTGCTAATTTGGTCGGTCCAGTCTTGACCGAGCGTTACAACACCTCGGCGGCTTGGGGCAACAACCACGTAACCGTTACTTGCCATAATGCTGAAGTTCCAACGATAGCTCCAGAACTGGCTAACGGCGCTTTGTGGGCCGCCTTCGCAGTAGAGGAGAGTTGGGTATTTCTTTGTGCTGTCGAAGTCGGGAGGCAGGATTACCCAGGTTGGCATTAGCTTGCCGTCGGTGGTTTTTATCATCCGCTGGGTAACCGTTGGCATGGTAAGTTTGTCGAGCAGATCCTTGTTGATAAAGCTGAGCTCAGTATCGTTACCTGTTGCAGTGTCGATGCTATAAATTTCGGCAGGTTTTACAATCGAAACGTAGCTTCCGATTAGCTTGTTGCCGGCTACAGTCACGCTATGGTAGTCGTGCCATCCTTTGGTAACTGGCTTAAGTTCATTGGTCTCTATGTTGAGGCAGTATACCTGATAGGTCTCATTTATGCCAACCACAAAGTAGAGCAACTTGCCATCGGCGGTAAAGTTGAGGCTCGATGGGCTGTAGTCGAAGTTGGGAAGCACTTCCTTTTTTTCTCCGGTAGCGAGGTCCATGCAGAAGAGTCGTTCACGGTCAGATTCAAAGCCTGCACGTGCCATGCTTAGCCAGTAGATTTTCTTGCCATCGGGGGAGTAAACTGGAACGCGATCGTAGCCCATCATACCTTCGGTAATATCCTTGGTTTGCTTGGTGTCGAGGTTGTAGAGGTAGATATCAGAATTGGTGGAAAAGGTGTAGGCTTTTCCCTTCAACTTTTTGCAGGTGTAGGCAATGGTTTTGCTGTCGGGGCTCCAGGTAATTTCCGAAGCATCGCCAAATGGGGCAAGTGGGGAATCCCATGGTTCACCAGGCATAATGTCAATAGGCTCCGATGGTTTACCATTGTTGAAGTCGGCATAGCATACGTGCTGGTAGCTTCCATCTTCCCAAGTATCCCAGTGGCGGTACATCAGGTCGGTGATAATTTTCCCGTCGCTCTTGTCCAGGTCGGGGAAGATGTCGCTGGTGCTCTTGTCCACCTTGGTATCGATGGTAACCATCAACTTGTTACCATCTGGGCTTATGAGCATGTTGGTAATGGCCTTGTTCCAGTTGGTAAGCTGGGTTCTGTCGCTTCCGTCTGGGTTGATGGAGTAAACTTCTGGGTTATCACCATCAGCGTATAGGAAGAGGATTTTCTTGCTGTCGGGTGTCCATATGGGGTTGAACTCACTGTGGGGTGTGGTGGTGAGTTGCTTTTTGCCCGTGCCATCCACGTTCATAATGTAGAGCTCGGCATTCCCTTTGTTCTCTGGAATGCTGTAGTAAGATACGGAGTAAACGATCTGCTTTCCGTCGGGTGATACTTGAACGTCGCCAAGGCGACCAAAGGACCACAGCACCTCCGGGGTCATATACTTGGAGGTTAACTTTATGTCGGGCTTCCCGATAACATCGGTGCTCGTTTTTGTGGGCTGGTTACAGCCTGCCAGCGCTGCTCCTGCGAGTAGTGTAAAGGCTATTTTTTTTCCAATCATAGCAAAAGTTTTTCGGTAATGGTGGGCAAGTTATAGTTTTGGCAAGGAAGAAGCAACTTTGTAGGAGATTCTTTGTAGCGTTTACTGAGAAATTAAGCTTGGACTATTATCCAATGTTTCCCGTTGCGGCTTAAATATAATATGGTTCAATTAATTGAGCGTAAATCCGGTAACTTCTACCGATTGCTAAATAATTCCTTACGAACTTCATTTTGGCATGATGAAAGACTCCTTTATTTTTAAATTTCAGCATTACTAACGATTAACCCTAAAACTTAATTTTATGGAAAAGAAACTTGCTTTTGGAGACATCCTTTCGAATGGATTCAGCATTGGTTTGAAAAATTTCTTCTCACTTCTCGGTTGCCTTATCCTTTGGATCCTAACGATTTGGATTCCATACCTTAATGTGGGCACAACTATTGCTATTGCCACGTTGCCAGCTGCATTAAGCCGAGGACAAATTATCTCGCCACTCGAAATTTTCGATAAGAAGTATTTGAAGTTTATGGGTGAGTATTTCCTTGTTCAGGGTCTTCTGTTCATCATTCTTCTTCCGGCAATGTTTTTTATGATCATTCCAGCTATAGTCCTTTCGATTGCTTACAGCTTAGCAACCCTTCTTGTTGTTGACAAGGGTAAGGGTGCCTCTGAAGCTATTAAGCTCAGCAATAAGTTGACCTATGGAAATAAGTGGACCATGTTTTTTGCCAACTTGGTTCTTGCAATTCCATTAATCATTCCATATTTTAATTACGTATATATCATTGTTCTTATTCCAATTATGCTTGGAGTTAAGGCATATATTTACAAGGAACTTGCCTCCGAAGTTCAGGAATAATCAGGTTTCTAGTGAAATTTTGGTGAGGATGCCACAAAGGCATCCTTATTTTTTGTTCACCACTGAAGTATTCTTCCTCAATTTATTTGAACGAAAATTCCTACCGAACGTAAGTTTCAGCCAAGGATTTATTAGAAACTGCTTATCCCATTAATAGAAGAAATGCCAGATAAGGTAACTCTAAACTGAATCACCTCAATCTGACATTCTTTAATATCAATTTTCTACGATAGCTCTATTTTCCAACCATCACCATTGCCTTTGAGGAGCTTACGAAGCTGTCAAAAATATTTTTGAGGCCCGTATATTCCTCCGGCATAAAGAATGGGTTACTAATTACGAAGGTGCGCTGGGCAGTTACCTCGTTCCCATTGTTAAAGTAGTTCGTGATAAATACACCCTTCCTATTTGGCAGTAGGACGGTTGATGGAGTTGGAGACTCCTTAATTGAATACCCTTCTGGGAACTTTATAACGCACACTTCAGTTAGTTCGCTCGGAACAAGCAAATCGACTGGCAAAACCCTAACTTGTCTTACGAAAGGGTCGAATTTGTTAGATACATCAATAAATGGCTTTTCGTAGCTAATACCTGATGCCATTAGCTTATCGTCAGAGTGATAGAATGCTCTAATGCGTAAAGGTTTATCAATGTTTTTTAGATCGTTGCAAATTACACTGTCAAGCACCCAGTATGCTTGGTCAACCAACATTTCTTGATTTAAATAATCTTCCAATTTTGGAAGTTTGCTAATGTCCACTCTTGCTCCAGCTGCCTTGTAACCTGATTTGCTAATTTGAATGGTCATTTTTTTTATTTCACCACCAAGGGATATTTCGGTTACGACGTCCTGCTTCTGTTTTGCATTGGATGGTGGAACAATATCCTCCCATATTGGCGTATCCGATTTGATTATAAGGGCAGAGGTGTTTAGTATGTTTATGTTGGGCAGATCATAAGGTCTGAAGGGGTCGGTGCCGTCTACGAAAAGTGTTTTTCCCGCAAGGTTAACGGCAACAACCATATCTGTAAATTCACTCAATACGGGGTATATCTTGCTAATCTTCCCATCTTCTTTCAACTTTAGGATGGCCGGGTTACAGTCAAGCCCTGCCTGCTTTAGCATGATATCCAAAAGTAGGTTGATTGTTCCACTGCTGCCGGTGTGACTCTCTAGTAGTTCTGGAAGAGTTTCTGTTGACGAATATGAGTAGGTGTTATTCCACTTGAAGTTAGTTGTAACATATTGGTAGATTTTTTCAACCTTTTCTTCATTGGTAGTCGATCCCGCTGTAAGCGAATCAATAATTCCTTGAAATGTATACCCCAGCTTAAAGTAGTCGTCATAATGGTCTTCAATAAGTTTTTTTGATAACTCTCCCCACGTTTGGAGGTATGAGGAATACCCCTTTTTGTCAGTCTCCATTTCACGGGTATAGTCCTTATAAACTCCCGCAGTTTGCAATATCACATGATCGGCATAGTCATTAAATGCAGCGCTGTAGGGCTCCTCGGTGAGCGCCGGAAGTGAATCTAATGACCAAATGTTTGTGGGTGTAGACCCATACTTCTGAAGCAAGCGCATTCCACGCTGAATTACATTAACCTTAAAGGCTTCATGGATGTTTGCTCTAAATTCACTGTGAAGAGTGGGTAGCGAATTTTCAAAGTTCCAGTCGATCAAAGAGACGTTATAGTCAGTTAATATTCTGTAGTAATATTCAATAATGGTTCCGACCTTAACATTAGGGCAGGCTACTCTCATTTCCCTCAAGTGGTCATTAACGTCAACCATATGAAAATCACCTGACTTAGCCACAGAAGTTACAACCTTCCCATTTTCATCTATGTTGAACGATTCAACTTTGATCTCAGAAATGTATTCTCTGAAATGCTCATGCTTTCTTAACCTTATAACTATATCACCAAGGTCGACGGCTTCAGGGCTTAAAATCTTTATTCTTCGATGGAAAACTTTCTCTAACGAAGGGTCAGGATGCTCCACTGGCGCTGTTGGGTAGAAAAATATTTGGCCGTAATCGCAAAGAATTACCGCTTTTGCACTGGTGTCTGGTGCATAAGTTTTCATCTCCAAATCTTGCTTACTCACCTTGCCCCACTTCATGGGAAGAGGCGGCTGTGCATAGCTACAGTTAATATTTAACGATATAAAAACAATGGTAAGGATTAGATAAATTGTTTGTTTTGGAGATGACATGCTTCAGGTTTTTATAATTAAAACATGAAGTTAGAAATAATATTAAATAGCAACCATGAAGCAACTAAAAATATTTGAAAATTTATACAAACTCGCTCCAGCTGTTTATGCCCAAATCGTCAATGCTTTTCCGGTGAAAAGCGTAGAGAAATGCTGCACCAAGACGGGCGTTGGTAATGAGCGGCACATTGTAATCGATGGCCGCCCGGCGAATGGTGTAATCGTTATCTAGCTCCTCCGACGAAAGGTTCTTGGGAATGTTGATCACCAGTTCCACCGTCCGCTGCTTAATTAAGTCGAGGCTGTTTGGCTGCTCCTGCTCATCGGGCCAACCCACCGGAATGGACTCAATGCCATTGTCGTTTAAAAATCTGGCTGTGCCCTTTGTTGCATAAATGGTGTAGCCACTTTCCGCCAGCTGCGATAACGGTGCCAATAGCGCAATTTTGGAGCGAATCGGTCCCGACGAAACCAGAATGGTTTTTTGTGGAATGCGGTAGCCAATGCTCATCATGGCCTTGAGCAGAGCGTCGTCGAAGTCGGTGCCAATGCATCCCACTTCACCGGTGGAGGCCATGTCGACTCCCAGCACCGGATCGGCCTTCGACAACCGGCTAAAGCTGAACTGCGAGGCCTTAATGCCAACATGATCAATCTCGAACATGGAGGGTGGAAGTGAGGCGGGCAGCCGCCCCAGCATATAATCCATGGCACCAGATATAAAGTCGTAGCCCAGCACCTTCGATACAAACGGAAAGCTACGACTGGCTCGCAAGTTGCACTCTATTACTTTGATTTCGTTGTTGCGTGCCAACAGCTGCATGTTGAATGGCCCCGTGATTTGTAGCTCGTGGGCAATCTCACGGGCAATTTTTCGAATGCGACGGATGGTTTCGAAGTAGAGTTTTTGCGGCGGGAATACCAGCGTGGCATCGCCGGAGTGAACGCCGGCAAACTCCACATGCTCCGATATGGCATCAAACATCACCTCTCCATTGTTGGCAACCGCATCGTATTCTATCTCCTTCGCTCCTTCAATAAATTCGCTTACCACCACTGGATGGGTTTTCGATACGTTGGCGGCGAGGGTTAAGAACCCGCGAAGCTCGCCAGCGTTGGATACCACATTCATGGCTGACCCCGAAAGCACGTAGGAGGGACGAATGAGGACGGGATAGCCAACCTCTGCCACAAATTTTTCAATCTCCTCAAAGCTGGAAAGCTCACTCCAGCGGGGTTGGTCGATTGATAGCCTGTCGAGCATGCCGGAGAACTTCTTCCTATCCTCGGCCTTATCGATGGACTCGGGCGAGGTGCCCAGAATCTTTACCCCGGCTAGGTGAAGCCGCATGGCAAGATTGTTGGGAATTTGCCCGCCCACCGATACCACTACTCCTATTGGATTTTCCATCTCCACAATGTCGAGAACGCGCTCAAAGGTGAGCTCGTCGAAGTAGAGGCTGTCGCACATATCGTAGTCGGTGCTTACCGTTTCGGGGTTGTAGTTTATCATTATTGAACGGTAGCCATTCTTTCGAATTTGGCTTACCGCACTTACCGTGCACCAGTCGAACTCCACCGAGCTGCCTATGCGGTAGGCTCCAGAGCCCAAAACAATTACCGATTTTCCCGACCGTTGCTCCTGCAAATCGTTTTCGGTTCCGTGGTAGGTAATGTATTGGTAGGCCGTTTGCGATGGGTATTCAGCGGCGAGGGTGTCAATTTGCTTCACTACTGGAATTACTCCCAACTTTTTCCGGTGGTTTCGTACTTTAAGCTGAACTGTTTCGATCTCTGCTGGTGAAGGGTTGAAAAGAAACCGTGCCAGCTGAAAATCGGAGAACCCTTTTTGCTTGGCCTCGAGCATCGTTTCTCGGTTAATCGATTCAAGGCTGCTAATTTGCTCTAGCTGATGCTTAAAGAAGATGATATTGGCAAGTTTCTCCAAAAACCAAGAGTCAATTCTAGTAAGTTGGTGTATCTTTTCGATCTCCCATTCTTGCTCCAGCGCCTCGGCTACTGCAAAAATGCGCTGGTCGGTCGGGTGGGTGAGGGCCTCCTCCAAATTTTCGAAGTTGAGCTTAATGTTGCCCACAAGGCCATGCATGCCTTGGCCAACCATGCGGAGACCTTTCTGTATGGCCTCCTCAAACGATCTGCCAATGGCCATAACTTCTCCCACGCTCTTCATGGACGAACCAATTTCGCGATTTACTCCGTGAAACTTATTCAAGTCCCAGCGAGGAATCTTAACCACAACGTAGTCCATCGCAGGTTCGAAGCAGGCGGTGGTGGTTTGCGTTACCGAATTCTTCAGTTGGTGGAGGCCGTAACCAACACCCAGCTTGGCAGCCACAAAGGCCAAAGGGTAGCCTGTTGCCTTACTTGCCAAGGCCGATGAACGTGAGAGGCGAGCGTTTACCTCAATAACCCGATAGTCCTCGCTGTTGGGGTCAAGGGCATACTGCACATTGCATTCACCTACCACACCAAGGTGGCGGATTATTTTTAAGGCGAGGCTACGTAGCTTATGGTACTCTGAGTTCGAGAGCGTTTGGGAGGGTGCAACCACAATGCTCTCTCCGGTGTGAATTCCCAGCGGGTCGAAGTTTTCCATGTTGCATACTGTGATGCAGTTGTCAAATCGGTCGCGCACCACCTCATACTCCACCTCTTTCCATCCCTTGAGTGACTCCTCCACCAAAATTTGTGGGGAAAAGGAGAAGGCATTTGTGGCCAATGCTTTTAACTCTTCGGGGTTGTTGCAGAATCCGCTGCCTTGTCCTCCAAGAGTAAAGGCTGCCCGAACAATAAGCGGGAAGCCTATGGTTTCTGCGGCTTTTATTGCTGCCTCTACGCTTTCTACCGCAATACTTTTAGGCGTTTTTACCTCAATCTCCCTGAGCTTATCGGCAAATAGTTCCCTATCTTCCGTATTGATGATGGTTTCGACAGGGGTTCCTAGCACCTCTATGTTGTATTTTGCCAATACTCCGCTTTTATAGAGCGCTGTTCCGCAATTGAGGGCTGTTTGTCCACCAAACGAAAGAAATATCCCATCGGGCTTCTCTTTAATAATAACCTTTTCGACAAAGTAAGGTGTAACGGGAAGGAAGTAAACCTCATCGGCTATTCCCTTGCTGGTTTGAACGGTAGCAATATTTGGATTAATTAGCACCGTTCGTATCCCTTCCTCCTTAAGCGCCTTTAATGCCTGCGAACCGCTGTAGTCGAACTCTCCTGCTTCTCCAATCTTTAGGGCTCCGGAGCCGAGCACCAATACTTTTTTATATTGCTTCATTGTCTGAATTTTCTGATATTTTGCTATTTATTGGCATGCTTTGCTACTTCTTGAAGGAAATCGTCGAACAGGAACTCGGTATCCGTGGGACCACCGGAGGCTTCGGGGTGAAACTGCACGGCAAAAAATGGTTTGGTGCTATGCTTAATTCCCTCGCAGGTTCCATCGTTGGCGTTTTCGAAGAGGAGGCTCCAATCCTTGTTGAGGGTGGCTGTATCGATGGCAAAACCATGGTTTTGTGAGGTGATATAGCAGCGATTAGTGCCGGAAAGAATTACCGGCTGGTTGTGGCTTCGATGGCCATAGGGAAGCTTGTAGGTGTTGGCCCCGGTGGCAAGCGCCATCAGCTGGGTGCCGAGGCAAATTCCCATTATTGGCTTGCTTCCATCCAGAGCCACCCTGAGGTTTTCTATGGTGGAAATATTCATTTTGGGGTCACCAGGCCCATTGGAGATAAAGAGCCCATCCCACTCATCGCGGTTGAAGTTGTGGTTATGGGGTAGCCTTACTACCGTGGTATCACGTCGTAGAAGACAGCGTAGGATGTTGTTTTTTACCCCACAATCGACCAGTGCAATGCGGTATTTTCCTGATCCGTAGGTCTTAATCTCCTGTGTGGAAACCTGGGCAACAAGGTCTTCTGTATCCGGATTTCTCCAAGGAACATCGGCATCAATTACAATTTTTGCCAACGTGCTGCCCTTCTCCCGCAGCTTCTTGGTTAACGCTCTGGTGTCAATGCCAGAGATGGCTGGTATTTTCCACTCCTTGAGCCATTCACCCAGGCTCACCTTAGCATTCCAGTGACTGTAGCGCTCGCTGTATTCCGAAACTACAAGCCCTGAAACCTGAATAGCATCCGATTCCCAGAATTGGAATATCTCCTCACGGGAGCTATTTCCCGGGACACCATAGTTGCCAATTAACGGGTAGGTTGCCACCAAAATCTGCCCTTTATAGGATGGGTCAGTTAGGCTTTCAGGGTAGCCTGTCATAGCTGTGTTGAACACCAGCTCGCCTGCTGAGCCACCTTGGTATCCAAACGAGTAACCCTCGTATTGCGAGCCGTCGTCCAAAATTAGCGTTGCCTTGATTTTTTCCATTGCGCTATTTCAATCATCTGTGGTTTGTACAAAAAAAAAGGTCGACATCACGTCGACCCTTCCCATAAACTAACTGTGTATTGCATTTTGGTGGAAATGCCTTAACTGATGGTAGGCAGCCCTGCTTTTCCTTCGCTATGCCGACACTATTGTTCGGTTGCGGTGATTGGCCGGGGAGGGTCGACACTGTGCTTGTCCATCCTCGTCGCTCAAAAGAGCGCCTGCTAAGGTTGGTGCTATGCCAACCTTTGCTGCTTTTCATAAGAAGAAGTGGGTTGCCATTAACATGGCATGACCCATTTGAAGTTGATGAGTATGCAGCTGATTCTTCGAATCCAAATTCTCCATAGGAACAAGCCAAGTAACTATTAATCTTGATTTTTGGATTTTTCATTTCCTATGGACTACCTCGTTCTAATGAAATATTCGACTGCAAATCTACTGGAAAATGTAATTCATGCAAATAAATATACAGGAAAATATTTAAAAAAATATTAGAACTTTTAAAAATATTAATATACAGTGTTTTAATGTTTTTGAATAGTGGTATAAAAATACAAAAAATGGTTTAGAGCAAGAAAGGCATATTTACTCCTTCCAGTGGACTGTTCTATTTTAATATATGCCGATTCCCCATTTGAGGCATAGCGTTGGCACTCTTGAAATATCATTCATTATTACTACTTTTACCCATATTGCCTTGTTATCATTTGCTTACGTTATGATAAGAAAACTATATATTACATTAGTTGGTATTTTGCTTCTTCAGGGCGTTGTTTTTCAGGCTTATGCACAAAATGCCAAAGTGGACTCCATTCGCACTCAAGGGCAGGTTTTGTTCAATGGGGGAGACTTTGCCAAGGCCCTTCCATACTGTGAAAAGTTACATGAACTTTTTCCGTCCGACGGCAAGTACCTTTACCAAACTGGTGTTTGCCTACTTAAGCAGACAAGGCAAACAGATAGGGCCTATACGTTGCTTATGCGTGCTTCCCAAATGGATGTTCCTGTTCAAGTTTATTACTACCTAGGAGTTGCCAGCAGGCTTCTGTACCGCTTTGATGAGGCCATCGATTACTTTCGTCGTTACATGGTCTCTGGCGGTCATGAGATTAGTGGCGAGGAGGTAGAAAAGCAGGTTTCTATGTGCGAGAATGGCAGCTACCTAATTAAGTATGCAACCGATGTGGAGGTGTTGGCTAAGGCAAAAACGGTGGCCGATTCCTTGCTTCTATACTACAGTGTAGCACCGGGCAAGGGTCGGTTGGCGAAGCTACCGGACGAGCTCATGTCGAAGTTGGACAAGCATAAGAAAATCAAATTTCCACAGGCAATTTACTACCCTTCTGCTTCAGATGATGAACCACAGGTTATCTACTTTTCCAGCTATGGAAAAACCGATTTGAGCGGGATGAATATTTGGAAGACAGAGAAAATCAGTGCTGGCGAGTGGGGGCAACCAGTGGCTCTCCCCAAGGAGATAAACTCGGGTGGCGATGAAATTTTCCCGATCCCAGCCCGAGATGGAGCAGTGCTTTACTTTTCTTCCAACAACCTGTATGGGATGGGTGGCTACGATATTTTCAAAACCACCTACGATTCGGTTGCAAACAAATGGTCGACACCTGAAAATCTTGGTTTCCCAATCAACTCACCCTACGATGATTTTTGCTTTGTGCCCAATTCGAATGGAGATACAGCCATTTTTGCATCAAATCGCGAGGTGACTGGAGATTCCATTGTTGTTTATAAGGTTAAATTATCAATGCGGGGGGTAAAAAAAAGCCTATCAGGGCTCGACGAGGTTACGGAGTTGGCTAAGTTAAATCCCATTAATCGCGTTAAGGACAGCTCTAGTTCTTTGCCACAATCAAGGTTGCAGCTTCCAAAGGCACGTGTGGCAGGATTACAGTACGACCTCACCTACATGGGGCTGATGGCCCGATTATTTCAGATGCGGCAAACACAGGATTCGCTCCAAACTAAGCTGAACCTACTTCGGCAGGAGTATACTGCTTCGGCTTCTTCTAAAACCGACAGCTTTTCTACCGCAATAGTGCTGCTAGAGCGTAGGTTAATGGGACTAAACCTTAGCATGGATGAGGTCAATAAAAAGGCAATAGCTATGGAGCAGAACTATTTAACGGCTAAGCAAAATAGTGTTCAACACGAGACTACCTCCGCTCGGTCAACTCAAAATTTACCAGTTGGAGACTTTCTCTCCAACGCTAAGGTGCAGACCTACTTCGGTGCAGAGCGCATTGCCGCCTTGGATCGTCTTACCCTTGCCGCTCAGCGGCTCGATACTTCGCTTTCGCAGAGTATGGAGGTTCTTCGACAAAGGCAGGATTTAGAAACAATGCTTTCAGTGGCCGAAACGCAAACCGACATTGGAGCCATTAAAAAGTCGCTCAACGCTTTAACAAGAAAACCGCTAGTAGTTCCCAACGATTTTCTTGAGAAGCGGTTGTTAGTTAGCGTAGGTATTCGACAGCTTTATTTGGAAAGGGTGCAGGAGGATTCGAATAACGAGGAGGTCAAAGGCTATGTGGAGGCTGGAACCGGTGACCTATTTGCCTCACAAACAGTGCTGAATAATGGTCGAAGAGACACTGTTTCAATTGACAGCTATGAGGGGATTAGAGATGCCATTTGGCTAGAGGAGAGAGGGATTACTCGCTATCAGCTAGCCATTGCAACGCTTCTTGATCTACCCAATATCGATTCGTTGAAGAATAAGCTGCAGCATCTTTTGCATAAAAGCACAATTCCTTTTTACTCTTATTCATCAACTCCTGCTGAACAGAATATTGGAATTGGAACCCTCAAACCAGAGTCTAGGCTGCCGGAAGGGGTTCAGGTTAAAATTAAGCCAAGCTATAACGAAGGGCTTAGCGTAGTTGATCCTTTCCCATACAATGCAGCCAATCCAATTCCAATGGATGACCCATTGCCCAATGGGGTTGTTTATCGCATTCAACTTGGTGCATTTAGCCAGCCCGTAAATTACTCCGTTTTCAAGGGATTGGCTCCACTTTCGGGGGAAGTAGTTAAGGGTGGCTCGTTGAAGAAATACTTTGCCGGACTGTTTGAAAACTATCGTGATGCTCAGTCTGGATTGGTTTTGGTGAAATCGAAAGGGTTTAGTGATGCCTACGTGGTATCGTGGGTAAACGGCAAAATTACACCTACTGCCCGTGCCCAAAATTTTGAGCAACGGAAACCAAAACCTGCTCATACCAAGCCAACGAAAAATGTGGATGAGGCTGCTCAGGGAAATACGCTCTATCGCGTTGTAATCGGGACGTTTGAATCCTCTATCCCCCCTCAGGCAGTTGCAATTTTGAATGCTGAGGCAAAAGGCAAGGAGGTTGCCAAGAAAATAATTGCCGAAGACGCAGTGAGCTACAGTGTTGGTAATTTTACTAACTTTGAGGAAGCCTTTAAGGTAAAGCAAGCCCTTCTCGCAGGCGGCTATGTTGAGGCTTATGTTACAACTGTTGTAATTGAAGAGTAAATAGATAGTTGAAAATGGAAGAACAGCCTATTTCGTCCTCTATGGACGACATTCTTGATGAAATTAAGTTAGGTGGAGTGCT
Source organism: Williamwhitmania sp. (assembly GCA_035530955.1). GTDB lineage: Bacteria > Bacteroidota > Bacteroidia > Bacteroidales > Williamwhitmaniaceae > Williamwhitmania. The sequence goes on from DATKTT010000134.1 coordinate 14,559, forward strand.
AGTGCTTCATAACGATGAGGTAAACGAGTTCAGCTACGTGGTGGAATCGTTGGTGGAGGTTTGCGACCATGGTAGCCTTCAGGCAGAACAGTGCACCCTTCTTGCCCATTACAAGGGTAAATGTGAAGTGAAGTATGGGTCAATGGGTAAACTCAAGCCAATGAAAGATGAGCTAAGCCGTCGTGGCCTCATGTCCACCATCGAAAACCGATTAAGTTAAGAATTTATGGCACTAGTTATCGGCCTTATCTTACTGGCCCTTTTTCTCTTTTTTGTTGAATTTTTGCTAATCCCAGGGATTACAGTTGCTGGTATTTTAGGAGCTTTAGCAATGGTTACGGGCATTTATTTGGCCTACCATACAATTGGCAGCACTGCAGGACATATAACCCTTTCGGTGGCAACAATCCTCGCGTTCCTCATCGTATTCTTTTCGCTGCGCTCTAAAACGTGGAAGCATTTATCGTTGCATACGCAGCTTCACTCCTCCGTGGAAACGGAGCTTACCAGCGTTGAAATTTTACCTGGTGACGAAGGTGTAAGCAAATCGAGGCTGGCGCCAATGGGAACCGTATCCATTAAGGGGATTGAGGTAGAGGCGAAATCTACTGGTGCCTTTATCGATCCTCGAAGGGATGTTGTAGTGGTAAAAGTTGAAAAATCTCGAATAATTGTTAAACTCAAAAATAGTTAGCTATGACAGGTTTAGGTTTATACCTCATTATTGTTGCCGCAGCTCTTATCGGACTTTGGTTTATTCTCTACTTTATTCCAATTGGGCTTTGGTTTACGGCTGTAATTTCAGACGTTAAAATATCGCTCATGCAGCTCATTTTAATGCGATGGAGAAAGGTTCCACCATCTACCATTGTATCGGCTCTTATTGAAGGCACTAAGGCTGGACTTACCCTCGTTCCCAACGAGATGGAGGCTCACTACATGGCGGGTGGAAATGTAACCAAGGTGGTTCACGCGCTGGTTTCGGCTCAGAAAGCCAACATCCCGCTCGACTTTAAAATGGCCACAGCTATCGACCTAGCTGGCCGCGATGTTTTTGAGGCTGTGCAGATGTCAGTTAACCCACGAGTTATTAATACTCCACCCGTTACGGCAGTGGCAAAGGATGGTATTCAGCTTATTGCCAAGGCAAGGGTTACCGTTAGAGCCAACATTAAACAGCTAGTTGGAGGTGCCGGTGAGGAGACCATCCTAGCCCGTGTTGGCGAAGGAATTGTTTCGTCCATTGGATCTTCAGAATCGCACAAAACGGTGTTGGAAAATCCAGACTACATCTCGCGTGTGGTGCTCGACAAGGGTCTTGACTCTGGAACTGCATTTGAAATTTTGTCTATCGACATTGCAGATATTGACATTGGACGTAATATTGGTGCTGTGTTGCAGATGGACCAAGCGAATGCTGACAAGAATATTGCTCAAGCAAAAGCCGAAGAGCGTCGGGCAATGGCTGTTGCACTAGAGCAAGAAATGAAGGCTAAGGCACAGGAGGCAAGGGCAAAAGTAATTGAGGCTGAGGCTGAAATTCCCATGGCCATTGCCGAATCGTTCCGCTCGGGGAACCTAGGCATTATGGATTACTACAAGCTGCGGAATCTGCAAGCTGATACCGATATGCGCGAATCTATTGCCAAGCCACAGCAAGGTAGCAACCAACCAAAGAAACAGTAATCGATTGCTCATCAGTATAGTTATGAAAGAGAGGAAAAAATCCTCTCTTTTTTTCTCGTTTTTTTTGTCAGAATGATTGAATTTTATACTTTTGTCGAGCCTTTACGGAGAGGCATGTGACCAAAATTTTCTTCCAAGAAAATCAAAGTCTGCAGTTAGTCTCCAATCAATGAAAGGTTGTTTGGAGAGATGGGTGAGTGGCTGAAACCAGCAGTTTGCTAAACTGCCGTACTGGGTAACTGGTACCGGGGGTTCGAATCCCCCTCTCTCCGCAAGATTTTTTTCGGGGTGTAGCGCAGCCCGGTTAGCGCACCTGGTTTGGGACCAGGGGGTCCCAGGTTCGAATCCTGGTACCCCGACAGTAAAGAGCCTGTAGATCGTAAGATTTACAGGCTCTTTTTGTTTTAATAAGAAATTAAGGTATCAACGAAGGCTCACGATGGAATCTTATTCAAAAATTTTCAAGAAAGTTGATATTTACGCTATCCCTACACACAATTGAATCGAACCTATAATTATTTTTATTTAGAATGTTGCTTTAATTATTATTGGTTAATTTTAAAGAGGAAGTGATGCTCTTATTGATTGATAGGTATAATTAACGAGCATAATTAGAATTTATAGGTGTTTAATTGCTAATGATTTAATTGTTCTCTGCTGCACTTTTCTTAACTTGCGATTTAACAGTCTGAATAGTAATTTTCGCGATTTACTATAACGTTAGTGGACTAAAGTTTTGTTAATACTGCAATGCCATGCAACCAGACATCCGTGAAATCGATTTCATTCCATTAGGCAACATCAACATCAGTTGGAAATTTCTGGAGAAAGCACTACAATTAAATGGATTTCGTCTTGTGTTAACGGATACCTTGACCAGTGTTGTAGGGTTGGTCAATGCTGACAAGAAATTTATTCCTGCGCTAATTGTACCAGCAGAAGCGGCCCTCTCAGCGGAACAGAGTGAGATTGCCAAGCTGATGCAATCACGGCGGCTTCCTTATTTAAATATCCCTGTTCTTAACGATGGTTCCCTGGGTTTAGTGACCATTGTAGTTGGTACCGAAAGGCTAAAACAGCAAAGGTTGGAGGAGGCTTTGTCCATCATTCGAGTTTTTATCAATGTGGGCCAAGCCACAAGTGGCAGCATAACTTCTGATTTTGCTTCTGAATTTTTGGAGGGAGTGAGCCACGAAGTTCGATCGTTTCTAAACGGAATTTCGGGACCAATCCAGCTGCTGAAGGACAAGATTGAGGCCAAGGACCAGTATGACCTATACAGCATGATTGACAGCTCCATTGGCAGGCTTGTTCGGTTTACCTTTAAAACTTCGCTCATTGGTCTTTTGCAGAAGCAAAAGTATGGTGCTAAAAAGGAGATTGTTAACCTTTTCCCTCTCCTCCAACAGGCTACAGTGAATCTTCAGGAGATAAAATTCTCGGGGAGTGTAAATGTGTTGGTGGAAAAACCAACATTTGAACCTGTTGTTTCTGGCGATGCCGATCTTCTGCTTCAATGCTTTGAATCGCTGATCGAACGGATTGTTCTTTCGTATGGCAACGAAGCCCCCGTGAGTGTGAGCTTTAGTTCGCCGGAAAATGGAAGATTCACCTGTAAAATTGCTTTTGCTGGGTTAAGGAGTGTGGATGAGATAGGTGGCATGGAGCAGCAGCTTAATCGTGATTTTGCCTCGGACATTGGTTTTATTTTAGCCAAGCAAATCATGGAACTTCAAGCGATTGAATTTAAGTTTGTTATTCTCGCTGACAACCAAGTTGAATTCCTGCTCATTTTTAACCACCACAAGGTATGAGCGATGTGATTATTAATACTGTCCTCCGAATTCTTGCTCTTTTGGCCTCCTCAAAAAGAGGGGAGGATGTGATGCTTACCAAAAGGTACGTTGAGAACTACTTATATAGCACCTATGGCCGATCGATTGGTAAGGCGAAATATGGCGATTTTATCCAATATTTGGAGGCCTACTCTTCCAACAAAGGAGCACTACAAAATCTGCAACCTCTACTTAATTTAATTAATAAGGAATACTCCCTTGCAAATCGCATTCAAATTTTCATTACCCTGCTCAACTTTATTGGATACATCTGGAATTTTCGAATGGGTTTCTTTGTTGAGGGTGAGAATTTTGTGAATGAAATAGATAGCGTTGCCTCCGGCCTTAGGATTGAAAAGTCGGTATATCTTAGTATCCGTCAGTTTGTGTTTAACGAGCATCACCGCATCGCCAACAAGCACGACCTTCTATTTGTGGGTGCCGGAAGTTCTTCCGTGGACGATATTCGTTACATGAAGCGATCGGGGCTCAGGGGATTAATTACCTTTATGTATGTGGCTTCTGGTGAGATGATCTTGCTCCATTATCGGGGGCGCGATTTTTTGGAGATTAACGGTAAAATTGTATTTCCGAACCAGCTCTATACGCTTACTCCGGGAAACTATATCACTGGAAAAGGAATAAAGCCAATTTATTACGGGGAGATTCTAGCCGCCATTCTCAAGAGAAGCGATTCTTCCAGCATTACGCTGGCCGCGTCAAAGGTAGAGTTTACGTATGGCACCACAGGGCAAGGAATTCACAACCTCTCCTTCTCGTTCCATTCCGGTGATTTGGTAGCCATTATGGGCGATAGCGGAGTGGGTAAGTCTACCTTGCTCAACATCCTTGCCGGGCTCAATTCGGCATACCAGGGTAATCTATTGTGGAACGGATTGGAATATAAAAGCCACAATCGGCTGTTTCGGGAGCTCACCGGATATATTACGCAGGAGGATTCACTGATTGAAGATTTAACGGTTTACCAAAATCTATATTTCAGTAGCTTGCTCTCGTTAGGAGAGATGAGTTCCACTCAAGTTGCACAGCAGGTGGAGTGGATGCTTATCGTAATGGAACTGTATGAAATTAAGGACCTCATTGTTGGGTCTCCAACCAATAAAATTATCAGCGGAGGTCAGCGTAAGCGCCTTTCCATTGCCATTGAGCTAATGCGCGAGCCAAAGGTCCTATTTGTAGATGAGCCCACCTCAGGCTTGTCATCGGCCGACTCCGAGAAGGTGATGAATACGTTGAAAACACTGGCGTTGCAGGATATATTGGTCATTGTAAATATCCACCAGCCCTCCTCTGAAATCTTTAAGCTGTTCGATAAGCTTCTCGTTCTTGATAAAGGTGGTTATCCCATTTTTTTTGGAAATCCGCTGGAAGGGATTCTTTACTTTAAGCAGCAAGGAAAAAGGGTGGACCAGAACATAAGCACTTGCGACAGCTGTGGAAACGTAAAGCCAGAAATCATTTTTGAGATTATTGACGAGAAAAAAGTGAACGATTTTGGCGTGCTTCTGAGCGAAAGGAAGCGAACGCCTAAGGAGTTTCACACCGAATATGTTAAGCAATTACCCTTGGTGGAGGATTCATCCATCCAAACACCAATCCCGCAACCAAAGCACATCAGCGCCAAACGGTTTCTGCAGTTTAAAATATTCTTTCAGCGTAATGTGTTATCGCGCAGGAATAACCGTGAGTTCGCCATATTTTCGATCACCGTTCCGTTGATCCTAAGTATCATAATTTCCATTGTATCGAAAAAATTCTCGTTTACCTCTGCCGGCGAGCCAATCTACAACTTCTACAATAACCAGAATATTCCATCCTTCTTTTTCATGGCGGTGATTGCCTCCATGTTTATAGGCATGATAATTAGTGCCGATGGTATTTTTCGCGACCGAAAAACCCACAAGCGCGAGGCCTATGTAAAGCTTAACAGGAGTAGTTCCATCAATGCCATTGTGCTGTTTTATATTTTGCTAAGTGCCATTCAAACTCTTGTATTTAGCATAATAGGTGTATGGATACTGCAGCTTAAGGGTGTCTTTTTTCCTCTGTGGCTAATACTCTTCACCATATCATGTGTTGGTAATATTGCGGGCCTGCTAGTGTCGTCTATCTTTAAGTCCATTGCAGGCATATACTTAGCAATTCCCTTCCTGTTTCTACCCCAAATTTTGCTCAGCGGCGTGGTTGTTAAGTTTGACCAGCTCTACTACAAGTTTAGCTCCCCCGAGGTGGTGCCAATTATAGGCGATATAATGGCCTCGCGATGGGCCTATGAAGCTATCGATGTGTATCAGTTCAAGCATAATGCCTACGAGCAGCCACTGTTTGATGCGGAGTATGCTGAAAGTAACCTACGTAATGGGTTGCTATACCTGCTACCGCTAATCACATCCAAACAGGAAGACCTTGAGGCAATGCCTTCAAGTCAACGTTTGGCAAGCCACAAGTTTAAGGTGCTTCAAAGTGCAGTCGCTCGGCTAAACCAGCTGGATATCGGTCCATTAAAATGGAACATTCGCCTAGATGGTTTGCAAGATGATAGCTTAACGATGTTTGCTTCAAAGTTGGAGCAATACAAGACTCGCCTCTCTCGCGAATATAATCGGGTAATTGCGTTTAAGGAGTTGGTTATTGAGCAGCAAATGAAGAAGCAGGGTGGTTCAGATGCCTATATCGACTATCGAAACCAATGGCAAAATGCTGCATTGGTCGATTTAGTGCGTAACAGGGCCGAGCAAGATCCTGTTCGCATTGAAGGAACAACCGTCACGGTGATGGTCGATCCAGTGTTTCATGCTCCTCAAAACCGTTACGGTCGCGCCCATTTTTATGCACCCTTCAAGAGAGTGGGAAATGTAACTTTTGGCACCTTTGTTTTCAATTTATTAGTACTTTGGATTATGTGGGCTGGGGGCTATATTATTCTTGTTACTGGAATGCTAGGCCGCTTAGTCAGCAAGATAGAGCATAAGCAAAAGGAATGGCGGACCAAACGGATAGAGCGGAAGTGATGATTTTTTTTGTATTTTTAGTTTTTGAATTATTTCAATTAACCTTACCGATTTGCTATGGACTCCAAGTTTAAAATTTCTAAAAGAGTGAGCAGGCTAAGAGCCTTTGCTATTTTTGGTCTGGGCCTAGGAATTTCATTCTTTATGGGAGGTTGTCAAGGATGTAGCACTACTTCCAGTAGCGGTGCTACCGATACCGTTGCGCAGGTTCAAGACACCACAACGGTTGGTATTGATTACCTGCTCCCCACTCCAGAAGAATTAATCTCTTCGTTAGCCGACAATAATTTTGGTTATAAAGATACACAACTCCTCGACCTGAAGATGGTGGATAAGGTTACCCTTACCCGGTATAAAGCGCTCTACTTCGGCGTTGCTTATACCGATTTTTTATACCTCAGCTACTTTAATAAGGGCTATAAGGCATTGGACTATCTCAAGGCCCTTAAAAAGTTAGCCACAGAGCTTGGTATAAGTAACCAGATGAATCAGAATTACTTAGACCGGATGGAGAAAAATCTCACCAATGTGGATTCCTTGAAAATTATCTCTATTGAGATGTCGATTGAGGTATTTAAGAATATTGAAACACTGGGCGGTCAGGAGTTGTTTTCCGAGGTTGGGGTTGGAACTATTGTGGAGGCTCTTTACCTTGCCTCGATCTCCATCGACGATGTAAACAAGCAGCAAGCTTTGGTGAAACAGGTGGTGGATATGGGGCTATTTTTCGATAACTACCGCGAAAATTTTGCGCAGTATAGCCCGAAGGATTCAGCCTCAGCTAAGATGATGCGCGACCTGAATACCATTAAGGATGGTTTCTACAGCTTAAACGAAAATAACAATAGTCTTTCCGTTGTGAAGAAGACGGTTACAGATAGCACTGCCACGATTATCCTTAAGGAAGAGGGTGAGAAGCAAAGCCGATATAGTACCGAAAAGTTTCTCCTGCTAAAGAAGCAGATTCAGGAAATACGTCAGAATATTTTCAGCCAGAAATACTAACCATGCTCTGTTATATCAGGCATTTGTATTAAGTTAAAGTCTGCAAAATAAAAGATTAGGGAATGAAAAAGATATTGTTACTCATGCTGCTTTCAGCATTTACTGCCACCTTGTATGGACAAGGTTGTAATGGATTTAATAAAACCAAAGGCTGTACCCGTTTTAATGTTGAAGGTTATAATATCTACGGTCAATCCACGAATGCACTTCTCTTGGCCGATTCAACTTATCGCTACAGAGTCGTGCTATTTGGAGGCAAGGAGTACCGGGTTTCCTTTTGTGCCGACAGGGAATTTTATCCAATCCACTTTAGGCTTATCAACGCCAAAACTAACGAGGTAACTTATGATAATGAAACCGATAAGTATGTAGAGTCCGTTGGTTTTGCCGTTAATGATACTCGGCAGATTATTATTGAAGTTACTTTAATGCCTAAAAAAATGGACTATCAGACCTTCAGCGATAGAACCTCATGCGTGGGTATTCTCATCCAGTGGAACAAAATACCAACTATTGGATTTAAGTAATTCGCTTTTCGTGGAGATGGGTTGATTACTGATTTCACGTTCACTGTCACATAGTGATTGTTAGTCATTACATTGCTTCAGCTTATGGAAATGATTTCTCCTTTTTGCACCAAATACAGTTAAATAGGAAAAGAAGAGGCCGTAAGATTTAAAGTAATCGGAATAGAAACAATAAAGAGCTATGTTTGATAAGGTAATTGATATAGGAAACACGCCAGATAGGGAAGAAGTGCTGGAGGTTGAGAATAGCTATTCTCCGGCAGATCATTTAATCTTACTTGTTGAGGATAATGAAATTCACTGTCAGCTTATCTCTGCTGCATTGGAGGCCATTTGCCATATCGACATTGCCTCTAACGGAGAGGAAGCCCTCGAGATGGCTGCAAGGTCAACCTATCCGGCCATTCTCATGGATATTAATCTTGGGTCAGGCATTACCGGAGTGGAGGTAACACAACAGATTAGACGAATCCCTCGCTACCGAATTACTCCAATCATTGCCGTTACCGGATACCTTGTTAATGGTGAGCAGGATGCGCTCCTCTCCTCTGGATTTTCCTTTTGCATCGAGAAGCCCTTTCCAATCAACCACCTTCGCACGGTTATTAGCGATATTTTAGGGCTGAGAGGGCATTGCTAAGAATAGCAATGTTGGATTAAGCTAGGATTAGCATTAAACTCTACCGAAGATCTCTGGTCTACTCACAATCAACACCTCCCGATTATTGAGACTACACGCAAAACACTTTACCATAATGGTTTGCGTTAAAGTTTTCGGCTTTAGCTACAGCTGCCTATTATTCAGCACTATTGAATTTAGAGTCAAAATGAGCTATCTTTCGTAAGTCAGATGGGTCCATGGTCATGCTAATCTTACCTAATTGAGTATTAAAATTTGTAAGGCTTGCTCCATCAATTCAGCGTAGTTTATCCCCTCAGTGCGATTAAATGTGGGTTGGTCCTGTCTTTTTGAAGAGCTCTATTGAGGTTATTTATGGTCAATTAAGGGAAATTAGCTTTTAGGGTCTGTCTAAATCAAATATCTTTAGCCAAATTTAATTGGAAAACACATGCCGTTGGTTAAGGTTGAAATTATAGCGGGTAAGAGTTCCCAGTATAAAAAGGCACTGATGGATGGAATACATCAGGCGTTGGTTAATACCATCAAAATTCCTGACCACGATCGTCGCCAGCGCTTGTATGAGCTGTCTGCCGAATGCTTCGAGCATGATGGTAGAAGCGATAGCTACACCATAATTGAGGTAACCATGTTCAAGGGGCGTAGCGCGGAGGCAAAGAAGTCCTTTTACAGGGAGGTGGTAGACTTACTCATGGCTAATCCGGGAATTCCAGGCAACGACATAACCATCGTAATAAATGATCCCGCTTTGGAAAACTGGGGGATTAGAGGTGGAAAACCAGCTTCAGACGTCGATCTAGGTTTTAACTTAAATGTATAGCCATGGAAGCGACCGTTCTTGCAAACACTGGCTACTGTGGAGTTTTTTGTGGTGACTGCATTCCTTCCCGGTCAGAGCTATTTTGTGTGGCACGTACACTCAAATCGGAGCTTGCTATTAATCACCTCGAGAAGTATGCACAAATAAAGGAGCAGAAGCAAGAGGTGTTTAAGGACTACAACCAATTTCTTGATGTTCTGAATGCCATCATAAATTTGGAGTGCAGTGGAAGTTGCCGAAAGGGTGGATGTAACGAAAACTGCGAGGTTAGAAGTTGTGCCATATCGCGCGAATTGGTAGGGTGTTGGGCGTGTGACGAAATGGAGCAATGTGAAAAACTTTCACACCTTAAAAAACATCACCCACATCTCGATTTTCACCTAAACATTATTGCCACTGAGGGATTGCTTGCCTTTCATAATAAACGAAAATCGCACTACGCATGGGACAAGTAACCAAAAATAGGGTGGAGTTAAAGGAGCAGATAGATGCCTTTCTGCGTGGTAAAACCATCGCTGTTGCAGGTGTATCGCGCCACAAGAAGAAGTTTGGATATCTTGCATACTTGGAGTTGAAGGAAGCCGGTTACAAAGTTTTCCCAATAAACCCCAATCTGGCTGAAATTGATGGTGAGCATTGTTACCCAAGACTTTCTTCCATAGAGGAGCAGGTAGATTCACTGCTGGTATGTACCGAGTCCGTTGGGTTGGTGGTTGATGAGGCTATTGCCTTAGGTATTCAGAATATTTGGCTACAAAATGGCATTAACGCCGATAAGTTGGGTAATCTAGCTATTCTTGGGATAAGTCTAGTGCAAAATGAGTGCATTCTTATGTATGCTGTTCCTCGCAAATTTCCCCATAACCTGCATCGGTTAATTCGAAAAACCTTTGGCACCTTGCATGCCTAACTTTCTTTGTAGATAAAGATTGTAAAGTCATCGGGAAGATAGTTCTCCGTTACTATTACTTTTTTTGCCAGCGATTTGCATAGGGCAAGGGTAGTGTAGCGCTCATGCGCTTTTAAGAATGAGCTATGTGGAAATGTCGCAATGTTAAGCATGTTGAAACCGACACCTCTCCTTGCATGGCCAATCATCTTCTTAATCACATCTGTGTAGTATGTCAGATCGTTGCTCTGGTAGCAGAACACCCCGCTGGCGAAAATGTAATCGGCTGTAGGAATATCGTTTACAGAAAAATCTTCTTGAAGAAATTGGGTATTGGGGCATCCTGCATATGCTTGCTTCGCTTCTTCAATGAATTCAGGCATAAAATCGATGCCCGTATAGGAAAAATTGCTAAAGCGTTGGTCAAGAAATTTCTTAAAGTGGCCGTAACCACAGCCCAAATCCAATATCGAAAAATTGCTCAGGTTGGCAATTTGGGCCAGAATTTCAAAACGTTTTTGCTGGCCGACCTCATTTTCCCATCCGAGTGCGCCCAAGCTACCCCTTCCGCACTGCTCAATCCATTTATTGTGGAAGCAACGCACCGAACTTTTTTCGAGCAAATCCATGGACTAGGTAATTAACGGCTTGAACGAGTCGTGGTAAAGCACGGGATCGAACTCAATTACTTCATACTGAGCAATACCGTTCAGGTTAAATGGATCTTCCTTGAGCAGGTTCAAAATCTCCTCTTTACTTGTACCCTTCGAAATAATTACTCCACCTGTTCGTGGGTTTTGTGGTCCTGAAGCGATAAATTGGCCACTGGCATAGTGGATACCTAGAAATTTTCTGTGCGCCACAAGAAAACGGTCAACCTCTTCTATTGGCTTCAGGTAAGTAACAACTACGATATAGAGCATCACTTAAGTTTTATTTTACTGAATAAGCAACTAGTTCATTCCATGCAAGGTTGGATCAACAGGATAGGCCAACACGGCTATTAATCAGGTTGATCGGTATCGGCGTATTCTTCATCGAATACCTCCAGTATAGGTTCTTCTGTAAACGATTTGCTCACCCATCGTTTATCAATGGTTAGCAACAAGGAGGGTAGCACCATAATGTTGAAAAACATGGCGATAAAAAGGGTGGTTGAGATGAGTATTCCCAGCGCCTGGGTACCGCCAAAGCCGGAAACGATGAATACACTAAAGCCAAGTACAAGAACTATGCTTGTATAAATCATGCTAAACCCCGCTTCGCGAAGGGCGAATATTACCGAATGCTTTATGTCGCCTTTAGAAACCTTGAGCTCGTGCCTGTAGCGCGAAAGGTACTGTATGGCATTGTCCACCGAGATTCCTAGAGCAATGCTAAATACAATTATGGTGGATGGTTTAATGGGAATGCCAATAAAACCCATCAGAGCCGCCGTAATAAGTAAGGGGATTATGTTGGGAATCATGGATACCAATATCATCTTAAAGGAAGAAAAGAGCAGCGCCATGAGCAATGAAATAAGGATAATGGCAATGGCAACGCTCTGGAATAGGTTTCGAATAAGGAAGTTGGTGCCTTTTGCGTATACAACACTATTTCCCGTAATAATTACGTTATAGCGGTTTTTGGGAAAAATGGAATCAACGGTTTGCTGGATTTGGTGGGTTAGTGCATCCATTTTCTTCGTGCCAAGATCGGCCATTTGAAAGCTGATGCGGGTAACCTGCTTTGTGCTGTCGAGGAACGATTGCAGCGGGCTCCTTTTGCCATCCATCTTTTGTGGGATGTATGCAATCACAAAGTTGTTTTCCATGGAGTTGGGTAACGAATACATTGATGGTTTTCCTCCATAGTAAGCCTGACGGGCAAACTTGAGCATTTCGGCCATCGATAGCGGCTTTGAAAACTGGGGGTGCTTGTTAATTCTCTCCTGTAGTTGATTTATTTTTTCAATTGTGGAGTATTGCATAGCACCATTTTTCTTCTTGGTATCCACCGATATTTCAAATGGCATGACTCCGCCAAAGTTATGCTCAAAGAATTCAAGGTCGAGGTATATGGGGTCACTCTTTTGCAGATCGTCTACCACCTTGCCCGATGTTTTAATAAGGCTTATACCAACTGCTCCAAACAGCAGCAGAGCTCCCGCAACGCCATAAATTAACTTTCGTTTGTGGGTAATAGCGTAAATAATCTTGTTGAGCACAGCACTAAAAAAGCTACTGCTGAGATGCTTGGTGTGTTTGTCGTCTGGTGGAGCTAAATAGCTGAAAATGATTGGTAGTAGAGTTATACAGAGTACAAATTCCAGCATTACATTAAGGGCAGTTACAACGCCAAACTCACGCAACATTTGGTTGGGCACAAGAATAAATGCAGCAAACCCAATTGCGGTGGCGGCATTGGTCATTAGGGATGCAAGCCCAATGCGTTGCACGACCCTAGTTAATGCTTTTATCTTATTTCCATGGCTACGAAACTCCCAGTGATACTTATTGAGGATGTAGATGCAATTTTCAATGGCAATAATTACAACCAGCGATGGAATTACGCCAGTGAGAATGGTGATTTTATAACCAAAGAGCGAGGTTGTACCGAGCACCCACACAATGCTAATGGCAACAACAATCAAGGAGCTTAGAACAACTTTTACCGACTTGAAGAATAGAAACATTATAAGGGCAGCCACTGCCAAGCTCATGATGATAAATAGCCCAAGCTCATTTTTTACCTTCTGGGTAGTGACCGTTCTTATGTATGGAAGTCCCGAAAAGTGGACGCGGACTCCCTCGTTTTGCTGGTAGGTCTTCGCTAAGGTAGTGATATCCTTTACAATGGTTATTCTGCTTATATCGTTTAGTTTCTTTTTATCGAGCGTTACTGCCATGAGGCAGGCGTGAGTTTTTGGATTGTAGAGCAGTCCTTGATAGAATTTAAGGCCGAGGATACGTTTTTCTATGGTATCCACCTCTGCTTGGCTAGTGGGTCTTTCCTTAACTAAAGGGATAAAGTCGAAATGGTGGGTTTCAGTATTCTTGACTAGGTTTATGGTTCTGGCCATGCTCACCACCTCCTGAACGCCATTCACGCTATGGATTTGGTTACCCAAGTCGTACCAGGCGTTGAACTGGCTTAGGTTAAATACGTTAGGGTTCTGTATGCCAATAACAAGCACGTTGCCATCTTCTCCAAACTTCTGTTTGAATTGGTTGTAACGAATAAGGGTACTATCGCTATTTGAAAGCAGCGAAGCAGACTCATATGAGAGCTTTACTGAGGTACCCTCGTAGGCCATAAAGGCTGTAAAGGCAAGCAGAATAGCAATAATAGTTGGTCGATTTCTGAATATCAACCTCGATACAGCAGTAAGCATAGTTAACTTAATTCAAAGGGAGTAAAGGTATTGTGTTTGTCGAATTTATGGAAATAAGTTGATGTATATTATTTATGCGATCAACAGTTTTATGTTCTCAATTCCCTACCCATTGAAAACAGTTGGAATCAGGAAATTGGTTTCTCCATCTTGGTTTGGAATTCGTGAGTTAGAGAAACTTGCTTGCCCTTGATCACTGAATTGTGGCAATCAGCAATCACCTTAAGGCTTTATAACCACGCATTTAGTCTGTTGGTCACAAAACACTTGCTTTCGCTACCAAATGCACCATAAATTTATATTAGAATGGAACGCGGTTAATGCCTTGATATATAAATGTTAGTGCATTTTTCCCAATCTCCATAACTTTCAATAACCTAAAAATTAACATTCTCTAATCCCTTACCCAATGAAAAAGTTTCTGTTTCTATTTGCCTTTGCAATGTTGTCTCTTTCTGCAGTTGGCCAGCAGGCAGTGACCCTTAAGTTTGTGCGACCCTCCAAGTTTCAAGGATCTGCTGCAAAAATCAAAATTATCATCCAAGGAAATGAATACATTCTAAAAAACGGAAGCACCATTTCGGTGAATGTTGTTCCCGACTATAATGGGTCCCTTAAAATTGATGGTAAAGTTGGGCTTGGCTCACAAACCGTATACTACCTTAAACCGAAGCCGGGTGAAAACTATGAATTTGAGGTTGGTTTTAAGTTTAACGGTATCTACATTAGTTTAACCAAGGGAGAGGAGGCGAAGTTGGGCGAAAACAGCAATCCCTCAATTAAAGATACCACTGGAGGAAAGTGGGATACAAACGTCAGTCGCGTTAGTTCCGGAGTGGGTATCACAACGGAGAAAACTGATCCCAGTGAAACCATAAGGCAGGATTGGTTGCAGCGAGGTGGTAAGATTGTTTATACCTCTGTGATGCTTACAGGAACCTACTTTGGTATGGACGTTTCCGGGTTTGGTAAGATTAATGGCTATGGTGGTGGTTTATCGTTTAGCCAGAACTGGATCAATCTGAAGGTCCCTGCTTTCAAACCAGGACTTTCCACTTGGAATTCGTTCAACATTGGCTGGGGCTACGATATGATGATATACTCCTACAAGTTCGATATGAAGCAAGACCCAATCACAATGAATATGAGCGTTTTTAATATGTCTATCCCCATTGCTGCTAATATTGGTTGGACCCTGGGGCTGGGTAAGTTTATCGATGAGGGCAATTGGCACGGAGTTAATCTCACCGTTAAGTGGAGACCATCTCTAATGCTTAATTTGACATCTACATCAGTTAAAACATCCTCCACCGATCCAAATATTAGCATACCAGAAAGTACTTCAAGCGATAATAGCACAC
>DATKTT010000135.1:0-9022 GCA_035530955.1 Williamwhitmania sp.
AAATTCAATTACTGAAGGAGCGAAGAGGGGTTGGATCGAAGTTATCTGTGGCTCAATGTTTAGTGGGAAAACAGAGGAACTAATTCGAAGACTTAAGCGAGCAAAGTTTGCAAATCAACGGGTTGAAATATTTAAGCCCCAAATAGATACGCGCTATTCGGAGGCGGAGGTGGTGTCGCATGATGCTAACTCTATTCTTTCCACTCCGGTAACCTCATCGCGTAATATTTCGCTCATGGTTTCAGAGGTTGATGTTGTGGGCATCGACGAAGCGCAGTTTTTTGATGCTGGGCTTGTTGAGGTTTGCAATCAGCTGGCGGATCAAGGCATTCGTGTTATTGTGGCTGGGCTCGACATGGACTTTAGAGGAATGCCCTTTGGCCCAATGCCAGCGATTATTGCAACGGCAGAGTATGTTACAAAAGTTCATGCCATCTGTATGCAGTGTGGTAATTTAGCTCAGTTTTCTCATAGGAAAACAATGGCCGACAAGCTCGTTGTGCTTGGTGAAAAGGATATATACGAACCATTATGTAGGAGCTGTTTTATTAAGGCTACCGCAAAACAAAAATAGAATAGAGCTACATGGAATTGACACGTATCATAGAAGTTGCTGAAGCAATTAATGGCACACTGCAGGGCGATGTCAATACTACGGTTGACAGCATTACCATCGACAGCCGTACCATTAGTTCAGCAAAGCATACGCTCTTTTTTGCCATAAAAGGAAGCCGGCACAATGGTCACCTGTTCATTCATTCACTTTATGATATGGGTGTGCGTGCTTTTGTGGTATCGGATATTCCAAAGGATATTGCTAGAATGGATGGCGCATCGTTTATAGTGGTGCACGATACCTTACTAGCACTTCAGCAGCTGGCAATTTGGCACAGGAGCAAGTTCAACATACCCGTAGTTGGAATCACAGGCAGCAACGGAAAAACCATTGTGAAAGAGTGGCTTTACCAGCTGCTACACCAAAAAGTGCATGTAGTTCGAAGTCCAAGAAGTTACAACAGCCAGGTGGGAGTTCCGCTATCTGTCCTTTTAATTGAGGAGGGAACGGAGTTGGCAATATTTGAGGCTGGTATTTCATTATCAGGTGAAATGGTTTTGCTCCAGCCGATTATCGATCCTAAAATTGGCATATTCACAAACCTGGGTCAGGCGCATCAGGAAAATTTTTCCACGTTGGAGGAGAAGGTGCGCGAGAAGTTGACCCTATTCAAAAATTCCGATGTCTTAATTTGCTCCGCAGACCAGGAAGAGGTTATGCGCATAGCCGTTGAGGAGACTGCTGCCAATGGATATCGTCTCTTCACTTGGTCAACTAATGGGGCTTCTGCTGATGTTGGGGTTTCTCGCAAATCTTCGGGCAAAGGGTCTACGCTTGAAGTAGTGTATAAGCAAAAGCAACTTCATATTGATCTACCTTTTCGCGATGCTGCATCGGTAGAAAATGCCATTCATTGCCTATCGCTTCTTCTTTACCTTGGGCATACCGATGTGATACAGTCGGGTGCCTTTATGACACTGGCGCCAGTGGCTATGCGCATGGAGCTAAAGGAGGCGGTTAATGGAAGCACACTTATCAACGACAGCTACAATTCAGATATAAACTCACTGACCATAGCCCTTGATTTTTTAAATAATCAGGTGCAGCATAGCGCCAAAACGCTCATTATTTCTGATATCCTTCAGAGTGGGAAAAAGGAGCAGGAGCTCTATAAGGAGGTGGCGCATTTGGCTGCAGCAAAGGGAGTTAATAAAATTTATGGTATCGGACCTGCAATATCGACCTGTGCAGATTATTTCCCAAAATCTTCCCAGTTTTTTCTTACAACGGAGGCATTCTTGGCAAAGGCATCCAAGGAGGCCTTCCATGATGAGGCCATCCTAGTTAAAGGTTCTCGCGACTTTGGTTTTGAGCGAATCACCTCCTTTTTGGAACGGAAGGTTCATACAACGGTGCTCGAGATAAACCTAAACGCGCTAGTTCATAACCTCAACTACTTTAGAGGTTTATTAAAGCCTGATACCAAGGTAATGGCTATGGTAAAAGCCTTCTCCTACGGTAGTGGGTCATACGAAATAGCCAGCCTTCTGCAGTTTCACCGAGTCGATTACTTGGCAGTGGCCTTTGCCGATGAGGGTGTTGCTTTGCGAGAAGCTGGTATTAGCATGCCCATATTAGTGCTGAACCCAGAAATGGGGAGTTTTGGCACTATGGTTGAGCACAAGTTGGAGCCTGAAATATACAACCTAGCCTCGTTAATGGAGTTTTCGCGCGAGGTGGAGCATTGGGGAATGATGGACTATCCCATCCACGTGAAGCTGGACACCGGAATGCACCGTCTTGGCTTTATTGAAGAAGATGTATCAACACTCATTGCTGAGTTGAAAAGTAATGGCAGCGTTAAGGTAATGTCGGCCTTTGCTCACCTAGCTGCCGCCGATGAGCCGAAACACGATAAGTTTACCAGAGAGCAGATTGCTCTTTTTGAGAAGTTAAGCGAGCAGCTGCAGCAGGAGCTAGGTTACCAGATTATTAGGCACACACTAAATTCTTCTGGAATTGAGCGTTTTTCAGAGGCTCAGTTCGATATGGTTAGGCTCGGGATTGGTCTTTACGGCATCAGTGCATTGCCCAATAGCCCTCTTCGTGCCGTGAGCTCTTTAAAGAGTACAATCGTTCAAATAAAGGAGATTTTGCCCGGTGAATCAGTTGGGTATGGACGCAAGGGACAGGTAACCCGTCCTTCGCGCATTGCCACCGTTCCTATTGGCTATGCCGATGGGCTAAATAGATTATTGAGCAATGGGGTTGGGGAATTTGTTGTGAGAGGCAAGCGTGTTCCAATTATTGGGAATATTTGCATGGACCTCTGCATGGTTGACATTACCGATGTAAATGCAGAGGAGGGGGATGAGGTTCTTGTGTTTGGAGAAAATCCTTCCATTGTGGAGATTTCTGAAAAGTTGAAAACCATTCCCTACGAGGTGTTAACGGGCATTTCACGAAGAGTAAAGCGGGTTTACTTTCAGGAGTAATTGCATTGTAGTGATAAATTGATACGCAAAATATGATAAAACTTTCGGTTGTCATCATCACATTTAACGAGGAAAAGAACCTTGACCGATGTCTGAAGTCAGTGCTCGATATTGCTGATGATATTGTGGTGGTTGATTCCTTTTCGAAGGATAGAACTAAGGAGATTGCCCTTTCGAATGGAGCAAGGTTTATAGAGCATGCCTTTGAGGGCCATATTGAACAAAAGAACTGGGCCATAACCCAGGCGCAAAATCCATATGTTCTCTCTCTCGATGCCGATGAGGTGCTCTCCGATGAGTTGAAGGCCTCAATAATGGAGGTGAAGGCGTCATGGGAACACGATGGCTACGAAATGAACCGGTTGACCAACTACTGTGGAAAGTGGATTCGCCATGGAGGCTGGTATCCCGACGTTAAGCTTCGACTTTGGGATAGCCGCAAGGGCCGCTGGGGCGGGGTAAATCCGCACGACCGTTATGAAATGGAGAAGGATGCAAAGATTACCCACATCCATGGTGACCTGCTTCACTACTCCTACTATACCTTCGAAGACCATATTAAGCAGGTAAACAAGTTTACCGACATTGCTGCAAACATGCTCATGAAGGCAGGAAAGAGTCCTAGCCACTTTAAAATATTTTTTGGCCCAAAATTCAAATTCTTCCGCGATTACATTCTAAAGTTAGGTTTTCTTGACGGTTACTACGGATACACCATAGCCAAGATATCGGCACACGCAAACTTTTTGAAGTATGCCAAGCATAAGCAGATGTATTTAGCACAGAAAGAGGCAGATGCAAAAAAATGACCGAGTTCTGATAAGCCGCACCGATAATCTCGGCGACGTTATTCTTACGCTTCCGCTTGCCGGATACATTAAGAGTAAATTGCCCAATGTTGAGGTTCTTTTTCTCGGAAAAGCATATACCAAACCCTTGATTGACGCCTGCATCCACGTTGATCGGTTTCTCGACTGGGATGCGCTTGCCAGCTTATCCGAAGGCGAAGCAATCTCTACGCTCAGACAACTCAGTATTTCCTCGGTTGTGCATGTCTTTCCAAACAAGGCGTTTGCACGGCTCTGCAAGAGAGCAAATATTCCCATGCGGATTGGAACCACAAATCGGATTTTTCACTGGAGAACCTGCAACAAGCTGGTAAAGCTATCGCGCAAAAATTCTCCTTTTCATGAATCGGAGCTGAACTTTGCATTGCTAAAGCCCATTTTTCCCAATGTAACTTTTCCCTCAAAGGAGGAAATTGCTACGCTTTATGGCTTTAGTAGGGTGGAGCCGCTGGAGGAACGCTTTGCTTCCTTGATAAACGACCATAAGGTAAACGTTATTCTTCATCCTAAATCGAAGGGAAGCGCAAGGGAGTGGGGAGTGGATAACTACCAGCGGTTAATTGACCTGTTGGGAAGTGAAAAGTATAACGTTTTTGTCACCGGCACAGAGGCAGAGGGAGAGCAGTTGCGGGATAGGCTGATAAAGCCCAATCCAGCTGTTGTTGACCTCACTGGGAGAATGAGCCTTTCGCAGCTAGTTAGCTTTATTGCAAGTGCCGATGCATTGGTGGCCTGTAGTACGGGCCCGCTCCATATTGCTTCAGCCTTGGAGAAACTAGCCATCGGAATTTTTCCTCCAATCCGTCCAATGCATCCTGGGCGATGGGCCCCGATTGGTGCTCAAGCAAAGGTGCTAGTTAAAGGTGGTGAGTGCTCCGATTGCCGAAAAACGAAGCAATGCCACTGCATTACTGAGATTCAACCGGAAGAGGTTGCGGTGCTGTTGAAGGAGCTCGAATAATGATAGTTAAATCCTTAGTTGATATACAAAATTGGAATAGGCATCAACTCCATAAATGCTAAAGACTTGCTTCATTTTGGAAGTTATTAGTTTATTCTAATTAGGTAAAGATTGCTGTTAATCATTATGCTGCATTGGTTCAATGGTTTAAAAAATGTGATAATGAAGAAGTATCAGGTTTCTGTTGTCATTATTAACTATAATTCTTCGGATTATACCTTGGATTGCGTTAAGTCCATTATTAAAACTATTGACGCTGGCTTGCTGTACAATATTGTAATAGTGGATAATAACTCTAAGGAAGATGATTTTAGAAATCTTTCTAATAATTGTGGAACTTTTGGAAATGTTCAAATTGTAAAAAGCAAAATCAACCTTGGCTTCTCCGGTGGTAATATGTTTGGAGTTCAGTATGTTAATGCTCAATACATCTTCTTTCTCAATAATGACACCGTTTTGCTAAACGACTGTATTTCGATTTTGTACCGTTTTATGATTGAAAATAGTTCTGTTGGAATATGCACAGGACAGATGTATAACTCGGACATGTCATTCCATCATAGTTTTAATTATTTTCCAACGCTTGCGCTCAAGTTTTTTGGTTCTGACCTTCTTCGTTTATTTAATCCTAGAGCGTTTCCAAACAAAAAGGTTGAATACAAAAATCCACTTAAGGTTAACTTTGTTACTGGTGCTGCAATGTTTATAGACTATTCAAAATTTGCTAAAGTGGCAGGCTTCGATACCAATCACTTTTTGTACTGCGAAGAGGAGGATATTGCAATGAAGCTGAAACGGAAGGGTTACTCTGCCTACCTAGTTCCTGAGGCAAAGTTTATTCATCATATGGGAAAAAGCACTAAAAGAAATTTTCTCATCGAAAAGGAAAACTACATCTCCCTACTTTATTACCACCGAAAATATTCTTCAGCGATTGTATATTTCTTACTTAAGGTGCTATATGCAATAAAAAGCTTAAAGAAGTTTTATAAGGGATATGACAATGTTCGCATGGCGGCTTTTATTATCAAGGGAGCCAATCCAAAGTATTCTTTGAAAAACAAGCAAGAGTTAAGAATAGAATAATTATCGGTTGCTATTACTTCGTTGGCAACTCAATAAAAATAAAGTTATACTCTGGAATAGATAGGGAATTACCCAATATCGCTTATTCGCTCCAGCTTAATGGTATCAAGAATCTTTACTTTTCTACCATCTAGGGCAATTACCTGCTCAGAGGCAAAGCTGGAGAGTGTTCTGATGGCATTGGAGGTGGTCATATTAGAGAGGTTTGCTAGGTCTTCGCGGGAGAGGTATACCTTTAGCGTTGCACCGTCGTCCTCGTATCCGTAAGTGTCGCGTAAAAAAACGAGCGATTCAGCCAATCTTCCTCGAATGTGCTTTTGGGTAAGCGTAACCGTTCTATTGTTAGAGAAACCCAGCTCGGTGGCCAGCGATTTTAATATGCTGAGCGTAAGTTCTGGATTGTTATGGAGAATCCCAAAGAGGATGTTCTTTTCAATTATAGAAATAACACAATCTTCAATGGCCTGTGCCGACGAGATATAGTTTTCTTCTGCAAATAGCGCCCTGTATCCAATTATGCTCACTGGCTTGGCCATTCTTACAATCTGCTCTCTTCCGCCAACTCCCTCCTTGAAAAGCTTTACCTTACCTCGAATGAGGCAAACAAGACCAGATGGTTTGTCTCCCTCCTTGTAGATGATCTCATTCTTCTTGTACTTAGAGCTGCTGAAGTGGTCCTTGATAATTGTTTTCTCCTCCTCTGTGAGCTCCTGAAATAGGGAGTATATCGAATCCAGGCATGCGTTTGAGTCAATGTCCAAGTGTGCCATGAGTTTCTAGAAATTGTGTTTTAAAGCATACAAAGGTATGTTTTTTTTTAAAGATGCTATGTTTTCTAGCATAATTTGGATCATCGGCTAAACCGCGCAACAAGAGGAATACGCCTCCCAAAACCAAATGCCTTGGAAGAGACTCGAATTACTGGTGCAAATTGGAACCGCTTATATTCATTGGTGTTTACCAAATATACAACCTTTTTCACAACAGTTGCATCATACCCTTCAGCAACAATTTCGGATATACTAGCCTGCTGTTCAATGTATTTAAAGAGAATAGCATCCAGAGTTGAGTAGTCCGGAAGCGAGTCAGCGTCTTTTTGGTCAGGACGAAGCTCTGCTGATGGTGGCTTGGTGATGGTATTGATGGGAATAATTTCCTGATTTCTATTGATATACTGAGCTAGCCGAAAAACGTCTGTTTTGTATACATCGCCCAGCACCGAAATGGCTCCATTCATATCTCCATATAAGGTTCCATAGCCAACAGCGGCCTCGCTTTTGTTGGTAGTATTGAGGAGTAAATGGCCAAATTTGTTGGAGATGGCCATTAGTAGCGTTCCCCTTATTCTGGCTTGAATGTTTTCTTCGGTGATGTCAATTTTAGTTCCTTCAAAAACAGGAGCGAGAGTTGACTCAAACGCTGAAACCATAGGCTCAATGCCAATAACATCGTATTTGACTTTCAGATTGGCTGCCAAATCGATGGCGTCCTTCACAGAATGGTCCGACGAGTATCGTGACGGCATTAGTGCAACCCTCATGTTTTCATTACCAATTGCTTCAGCTGCAAGGCAAAGCACAACAGCCGAGTCGATCCCTCCAGATAGTCCAAGTGTTGCTTTTTTAAATCCCATTTTGGAGAAGTAATCCCGAATGCCCAAAACCAGCGCGCTGTAAATTTTCTCAATGCGGTTATCGTGATTCCGCGGTATAGGCGGCATTGCATCAAGTTCCTCGGTATCGATGGTAAGGGAGTCGTTGGAAAAGGACTTCAGCTGATGAACAACTTCACCAATGCTGTTTACCACCATAGAGGAGCCATCGAATACAAGATCGGTATTGGCTCCAACCTGATTTACGTAAATAACCGGAAGGTTGTAACGCTTAACATTATTCAAAAAAACTTCTTGCCTACGATGGCTTATATCGTAAGAGAAGGGCGAGGCAGCAATGTTAATAATGATGTCAGGGCTTTCTGAAGAGAGAGCTTCCATGGGTGAGAGCTTCCATGGGTGAGATGGGGTAAAGCCTAGACTTGCCAAAACGCGTGGTAACCGGTTGGTCGTCCCATAAATCTTCGCAAATGGTTATGGCCAGCTTCTGACCTTTATAGCTAGTAGTATGGAACTCTTTGCATGGTTCAAAGTAACGGTACTCATCGAATATGTCGTAGGTGGGAAGCAACCCCTTGTGGTGGATGTCGATAATACGACCTTCGGAAAGAAAAAAGGCCGAGTTGAAGAGCTGCTTGCCAGAGCCTGCTGGGTTAATGCTTGGCCCACCAACAATTGCTGCAATGGTATTGCAATCTGCTGCGAGGGAATTAATGGCTTGGCGACATTGCTCCACAAAATCTTCTCGTTCCAGCAAATCTTGTGGTGGATAGCCACAAATACTCAGCTCAGAAAAAACGGCAAGGTCAACTTTATTTCTTTCGGCTTCGGCTAGCGCTTGCCTAATCTGTTGAAGATTTCCACTTATATCGTTGATAGTATAGTTAAGCTGGTAAAGAGCAATTCTCATGTAAAAAAGGAGATTAGAACATTATTCCAACGCGTATCGAAACGCAGCTGTTTACGGCGTTATATTGCGATGATTTTAGCACGTCGATGATGCCGTTGGAGTAGGTTACTCCAAGCTGGAGTGCAGCGCTTCCGCCCAATGAGTACTCGGCCCCTGCGCCAATTTGATAGCTTGCTGTAAAGAAGTTTACCTCATCCTTTACGTTTTCGTCCGAAACGCCTGCCTCATCGATATCCACCCTGGACCTAACCAAAATGTGACCTGTAAAGCCAATGTGAGCATAGTAGGTGAAGTAGCCAATTTCGTTGGTGCAGAACTTTAGCCCGATGGGAACATCCAAATACTGGAGTTTATACATCACACCAGTTCCAGCAGCTAAATGATACAATGAATCGGCGGTTGAAATGGTTACAGGTTCTTTATAGGTAAGCTGACCACCCAAGCCACTCAGCGATACCCCACTCAGGAAGGCATATCGTTTGGCGAAATATTTCTCCATAACCATTCCAACGTTAAAGTTGGTGCGAACTCCATCGGAGTTGAGCTTATTGTTG
>DATKTT010000136.1:0-14183 GCA_035530955.1 Williamwhitmania sp.
TACTACCGAGTTGGGTAGTTCTTTGTCGACCTTTGTAACAAATTTCAGCCCTTTGTTTGCTACGGTAACCTCAAAGGTTTTGGCCATGCTCTGCGCAAAGCTGGCGAGGTTTACCGAGCGTCGCTCAATGGCTATTTTCCCAGCTTCTATTTTACTGAAATCGAGGATGTCGTTTATGAGGGCGAGAAGACTCTGAGCGGAGCTAAGCAAAGTGTCAAGGTTCTCCTTTTGGTCGAACCGAGGTTCTTCTTGGAGCATGAGGTTTGCCAGCCCTATAACTGCGTTGAGGGGCGTTCTAATTTCGTGGCTCATTACCGATAGAAATTCCTCCTTCGCTTTTGATGCTCTTTCAGCGGCTTCCTTAGCGGCTAAAAGTTCCATTTCTTGCTTTTTCCGTTCCGATATATCAATGAGCAATCCACGGGTACCGGTGCAGCTATTCTCCTCAATAATTGGACTTAGGTGGAGGAGAACCGGAAATTCTTTGCGTGAACCGTGCTTTGCCAGAAATTCACCAATGGGAGATTTCTGTTCTCTTGTAGCAGTTAGGAAAATCTCATCGAATCGACCAGCGTCGGCCCTGCTTAGCAACTTTTTTAGAAAGAAGGGGGATCGATCTTGTTGTAAACTGAATTGTTTGTATAGAAGGTCGTTGGCATATGTTATAGTTCCATTAAGGTCGGTTTCAAATACCGATTCGGGCAGCTGCTCGGCAAATTCTCGAAACTTTTTTTCGCTTTTGCTTAGCAAGTCCTCAGCCTGTTTTCGTTCTATTGCAGAGGAAAGTAAGTTGGTAATAGTTTTTAACCCTTCTGATTCAAATTTTTTCCATGAACGGTAAACTCTTGTCTCCTCAAAGCAAACCACTCCAATAAGTTCGTTGTGCTGGAAAATTGGTGACACCAAAACAGACATGGTTCCACGAGCAGTGAACATCTGCTGCCATGATTTTGGTAGCTGCTTGGAAACGTTTTCTATGGAAAGAATGTCTCCAACATGGAGCTTGATGTTGTAATCGGATAGCATGTTGAGGTCGATCCGCGTCACAACCTCCTTTCTGCTTTGAATGCTGGATGAGCACCATTCGTAGGTAAGGTTGGCAAATCGATTGTCGTCAACGGCCAAATAAAATACTCGAGAGAGACTAAGCATCTTGCCAATTTTTGCAAATTGCTTTTCCAAGATTTTCTCAAAGGATGGATTGGCTGCCAGTGTGAAGGAGAAATCTGTCAGAAACTCTTGCCAGAGCAGGTTCTTTTCTCGCTCGATTTGGTATTCCTTTTGTTCCGTAATATCGCGTGAAAGGCCAGTAATTGCAATTACCTCACCCTCAAGATTCATTACGGGCGATTTAAATGTTTCCCAGTGCACCGTTTTACCGGTTATCACTTCACTGGTTTCAAAGAAGATCTTTTGTTTTGTTGTTGCGACCAGGTCGTCGTTCTCCTTAAAGTTTAACGCTTTTTCATAGGGCCAGAATTGAAAATCGGTTTGTCCAATAATTTTTTCAATGGGTTGGTTATAGTGGTTGGCAAAGGCATCATTTACCGCAAGAAAATGCCCGTTAGTATTTTTAATCCAAGCTAGGAACGGAAGGTTATTTAGGATGGAGGAGAGCTGAGCTGTTCTCTCCTGAAGTGTGTTTTCTACCCGTTTGCGCTCGG
Source organism: Williamwhitmania sp. (assembly GCA_035530955.1). Taxonomy (GTDB): domain Bacteria; phylum Bacteroidota; class Bacteroidia; order Bacteroidales; family Williamwhitmaniaceae; genus Williamwhitmania. The sequence continues at coordinate 1,665 of DATKTT010000136.1, forward strand.
TAATGTCGTTAATAGCCGAAATGATACAATCTTCGCCTAAGATGTTTATGATTTCGCCCGAGTATAGCCCGGTGGCTATTTCGCCGCTGGCTTTTCTAAGCAAAATCTCCCTATTCTCAATCCGATTAATGTTCGTCAGAGCTTTTCTTATTCTTAACCCATCGTTGGGCTCATAGTAGAAACGTATTTCTGCCGTAGTTTTTCCAACAACTTCACCCTTTTGTTGATAGCCAAATGTTCTAATGAATGAATTGTTTACGTCTAGGAATATACCGCCATCAATGGTGTTTATGGCCATGCTGATAGGGCTCGTTTCAAAAGCCTTGTGAAATTTTTCCTCGGAGGCTTTTATGGCTTTTTCAGCATTTATTTTGTCGGTAATATTTTGGCTGAAAAGAAAGAGTACAGGGCGGTCGCTCCAAGTTCCGCGCATTATGGAGGTTTCAGTAATAAGGGCCTCTCCATTCAACTTAAAAACATCGGTAACAATTCCCTTTTTGTCGGCAAGTCGAGGATTGTCAAATAGTTCTTGGGCTTGGGCAACTATGTCGTTTGAATGGAGTTCTCCTAACGATTTAAATAGGATTTCATGCTCCTTGTAACCAAGTAACCGGAGCGTGGCATTGTTGGTTTGAATAATGTGCAAGCTGCTGTTTACAATTAGAATAAGGTCGTCGATGCTGTTGTAGAGTAAACGGAAGTTCTTCTCCTCCTCGAGAACCACGGCTTCAGTCTGTTTTTGCTGTGTAAAGTCGATGGCGCTATCGAGCAGTGCCGTTTCTCCGCCCCAGTCAATAATTGTGATGTGCGACTTTATCCATTTCATGTTGCCCTCTTTATCTAGAAGGCGGTAGGTTAAAGAGTTCCTCCTTTTATTCTTAATTTCAGGGAAATCTTTGGCAAGCACAAGGCTTAGTAATTTTCGATCTTTCTTGTGGACAATGTTGATTAGTGGTTTACCAACTAAATCCGATACTTCAAAACCACCAATTTCGGCGTAGTGGCTGTTGCAGAAGCAAATTTTATCGTGCTGAATAATTGCAATACCGGTTGGGGTATTGCTTAAAATATTCAGCAATTCATCTTTGCTCAGGTGTGCAAACAATTTTGGCGTATTCTCTTCCATCCGATTTTGGTATGCGGCCTATTGGGCAGAGGTAAATATAGGAAAAGTTAAGCCTCATTGTTCGGTTCTACTGGCTCAACTTTTTGTTGTCTTCCCTAAATGCTTATAAAAATGGCAGAGGTGGGTAAGTCCGCAGCTGTTGCACTTTGGATTTCGAGCAAGGCAAACGTATCGACCATGCAGGATTAGCCAATGATGGGCAATTGGAATAAGGGCTTCTGGAAAATAGGCCATCAGCTGCATCTCTGTTTCTAGTGGTGTTTTGGCTTTAACGGAAAGGCCAATTCTTGCTGCAACCCTAAACACATGGGTATCTACCGCAAGGGCTGGTTTGTTGAAAACTACAGAGGCAATCACGTTGGCCGTTTTCCTTCCCACACCCGGTAATTTTTGAAGTTCAACTATATCGGAGGGCACTTCCCCGTTGAATTGATCAATTAGCATTTTTGCCATACCCGATAGATGTTTTGCCTTATTGTTGGGATAGGAGCAGCTGCGTATTTTTTCGAAAATATCCTCAACATCGGCGGCAGCAAGTTTTTGTGGCGTTGGAAACTGCTTGAAAAATGGTGGGGTAATTTCGTTTACACGCTTATCGGTGCATTGTGCCGAGAGGATTACTGCAACCAGAAGCTCGTAGGGCGTGCCATAGCGGAGCTCCGTTTCTGCTACCGGCATAGTTTCCTCAAAGTAGGCTATAACCTGACTGAAGAGCTCTTTTCGGGTCATTGTATTTTTGCCCCTAAGGTAGCAGCTTTTCCTCTTCTGGGCGAATGGCGACAATTTTTATCCTGTCGTTTGCGGAATTGAAGCTACCTTTGGGAAATTTTTAGTGTATGGCTTCTTTCTTGCAGGTTGAAGGGTTAGGCAAGTCTTTTGGCGATTTGGTTCTATTCACCGATATTAAGTTTTCTGTTGATCAATACCAGCGGGTTGCACTTGTTGCCAGAAATGGTTCAGGAAAAACTACCCTGCTCAACATAATTGCCGGAAAGGATAGCGCCGATTCCGGAGGGATAGTATTTAAGAACAACCTGCGAATAGGTTACCTTGAGCAAGACCCTGATTTTGCACCGGACCTCACGGTTTACCAAGCGGCGTTTGCCTCCTCGTCGCAAATGGTGGAGCTGATCCGCAACTACGAGCTGGCCATGCATGGGCATGAAGGGCTTGATCTTGGGCAGCTGATTGAGCAAATGGACCACTTTAAGGCATGGGATTACGAGGTTCGCGTTAAGCAAATTTTGACTCGCTTCAAAGTTGATTTTCTAGATAAAAAAATTAGTGAGCTTTCCGGTGGGCAACGGAAGCGTGTGGCGCTTGCCAACGTGCTGATAAATGAGCCTGACTTGCTAATCCTTGATGAACCTACCAACCACCTTGACTTGGAGATGGTGGAGTGGCTGGAGGAGTATTTGTCGGGAACCTCTATTACCTTGCTCATGGTTACGCACGACCGCTACTTTCTGGATAGGGTTTGCACCGACATTGTGGAGATAGATGAAAAGGAGATCTATCAGTACAAAGGAAATTACTCCTACTTTCTCGAGAAACGGCAAGAGCGAGTTGATGCACAGGCGAGCTCGGTAGAGAAGGCCACGAATTTGCTTCGTCGCGAGAAGGAATGGATGAGTAGGCAGCCACAGGCTCGTGGCACTAAGGCAAAATATAGAATCGATGCTTTCTACGACCTCAAGGATAAGGCCAACGCTGGCCGGCGAGAATCTTCGGTGGACATCAGCTCTTCTGCTCGCCGTCTTGGGGGAAAAATCCTAACGCTGGAGAATGTGTCGAAGCGTTTTGGAAAGCAAGTTATACTCGATAACCTTACCTACACTTTTAATCGCTTCGAGAAGATTGGTATTGTGGGAGATAATGGAACTGGCAAAACCACTTTCTTGCGCATTGCTACCGGTGAAATGATGGCTGACTCGGGATCAATCGAGGTGGGTGAAACAGTAGTGTTTGGCTATTACAAGCAGGATGGGCTTGCCTTTGATGAGTCAAAAAAGGTAATTGATATTGCTCGCGATATTGCAGAAGTAGTAAAGGTGGGAAAGGACAAAACGTTGGGCGTTTCGCAATTCTTGACCCATTTTCTGTTCCCCCCCGATATGCAGCAGAATTTTGTTTACAAGCTGAGCGGTGGCGAGAAAAGACGCTTGTACTTGCTAACCATCCTCATGAAAAGCCCTAATTTTCTGGTGCTTGATGAGCCTACCAATGATTTGGATATTCTCACGCTCAACGTGCTGGAGGACTACTTGCGCGATTTTACTGGTTGCGTGATTGTGGTTTCCCACGATCGTTACTTCATGGATAAGGTGGTGGATCACATTTTTATTTTTGAAGGCAATGGTGCCATCAAAGATTTTGTGGGTTCTTATTCCGAATTGAGGGAGTGGAAAGGTTCGCTCGAAAAACAGGAGCGCAAGGATAAAAAAGATTCGAAGCCAGCGGTAGAAGTAAAGAAGCCAGAGGTTGATCGTCCTCGTAAGCTTACCTTTAAGGAGAAGAAGGAGATGGAGTTGCTGGAGCAGGAGCTCGAAGTGCTGAACGGTGAAAAGCAACTGCTGGAGGCGGAGCTGAATTCGGGCTCACTCTCTTCTGCATTGCTCGTTGAAAAGTCGAAGCGGGTGGCCGAAATACTTCAGATTGTGGAGGTGAAGGAGTTTCGGTGGCTCGAGCTGAGCGAGGTGGAGGGCGGCTAGCCGTTATTTAGCTGAAATACAACTGCCGGTCCAGTTTTGCCGTGCTTGCGAAACTGTTCGCTTATTCTAATTCCAACTATCCAAGCAATTTTGTTTCCCGATTCAAGCACGAGCGTTTTTGATCGTTTTTGACTGTCGAGCTTTATGTTGGTGAGAAAATCACTAACCTTTTTACTACCGTTCATTCCAGAGGGGGTAAATGTGTCGCCCGGTTTCCATCGGCGAAGGGTTAGGGGAAAGGTTAGAGCCTCTGGGTCAAATATTGCAATGGAGGCTTCGCGGGACATACTCTCTCCAGAAAAAATTTTACTTTCCCACCTAAGTTCAACGGGTTCCGTAAGTTCACCTTGGGTTGTTGAGATGATAGCTATTTCGTACTCTTCGGAGCCATTGGGAGCAACCACAAAATTGTTTCTGTTTTTCCAGAGGGTATGGGTAGCCGACTCAATGCGTTTACCCGTTTGTGCCTTGGCCAGTAACTCTGCATTTTCAATTTCACCTGGAGTAAAACCATATCCGTAAAGTATTTCAAACAGAATGCTTTTCCAGCCTAGCAGTGCAGTTAGCTTATCGATATCGAGGTGCAGTTCACCCGACTCCATCTTGGAGATGTTAACTTTAACGGCATCGACCCTACCTTCGATTAGTGTGCTATAGCTGGTGAGCAGCGACATATTTTGCTCCATGGTTGCCATAAAGGAGGGATTCATCTCCTCGAATAGTGGAATGATATTGTGCCGTATAAAGTTTCGTCGATAAATATCGGTGAGGTTAGTGCTGTCCGTTCTATATTCCAGCTGGTGGCTGGTGGCATACTCCTCAATTTCTACACGAGTAAGGGCAATAAGGGGTCGGATTATATTACCGCTCAAGGGTTTAATTCCCTGCAGTCCTTTAATACCAGTTCCTCTGGTGAGGTTGAGGAAAAAGGTTTCAATGGAATCGTTTTGGTTGTGCGCAATGGCAATGTATTTAGCCTTTTGTTCTTCGAGCAACTCTTCAAACCAAGTATACCGAAGCTCGCGTGCAGCCATTTCAATGGAAATGCCTTTTTTCCTTGCAATTGATTCTGTTTGGAATTGTTTTACATGGCAGCTTATTCCATGTTGGTGACAGTAGCTTACAACAAATGCCTCGTCCTCGTCCGACTCCTTGCCCCTGAGCCTGAAGTTACAATGGGCAACAATGATTGGAAAGCTGCTGGTTTGTAGTAAATGGAGTAACACCATAGAGTCGACACCACCGCTTACGCCAACAACTAGGGTTGGCTTTCCTAGCGTGTTTATGGTAAAAAAATCGCTTACGAGGTTGCTAATATCCTTTTTCATTGCAGTGGGAAAGTGTATCGTTCATTGCCTTGGCCTTTACCGTGCATTCGGCATATTCTTCTTGGGCGTTGCTAAGCATGGTAATTGCTCCTCCAACGGCATACGAAAGGTATCTATTTGTTTCGTTATACACAAAGCTTCTTATGACCACATTGAAATCAAAGTCGCCATTTGGAGCAATGTAACCTACCGATCCCGAGTAAATGCCCCGCTGAAATGATTCGTTTTCGTCGGCCAGCTGCATAGCTCGCAGCTTAGGTGCCCCAGTCATGGAACCCATGGGAAAGGTTGCTTCTATAATATTGCTAAAGTTAATTGGCATGCGAAGCTTGCACCTAACGGTAGAGATGAGCTGGTAAACCTGCGGAAAACGATATGGGCGGCAACACTCCTCTACCATAACCGAACCTCTGGCGGCAATTTTTGAAAGGTCGTTCCTTACTAAATCAACAATCATTACGTTTTCGGCAATTTCCTTTTTGGACTGCAGAAGTGCTGTGAGGTTATTACTATCCTCTTGTTCATTACAGCCTCTTGGGCATGTCCCCTTAATTGGTTGGCTAAAAAGGTTCTCACCACTTCGTTTTAAAAAGCGTTCAGGACTTGCACACATCAAGAAGCTGTTGCCTTGTTTAAGCCAAGCCGAAAATGGTGTAGGGGAGGTCTGCTTAAGCTTTGTAAACAGAGCAACCGGATTAAGCCTCACATCCTCTTGGCTAAATTCCTGACAAAAGTTAACCTCATAGATGTCGCCGCGCTGTATGTGCTGCTTTAGCAGGTTTACCTTCTCAATGTATTCTTCGTTAGAAATGGTTGGGTTAAGAGAAATTGGTTCTTCCGAAATTACATCTCTTTTAGTGATGGATGAGTCCATGGAAGAAATTTCTTCAACTAACCAGCTTATCCTGTCATCGGGAAGCATGCTTTGAATTTCAACCGTATTGCTCTTTATCAAGAATACGGTTTCCGGTTGAAAGAAGAGAAAGTCATCGAAGCCAGAATGGTTGATATGGCTGGTGGTTAGCGGGAAGAACTCGTTTTTTAGGTTGTATGAGAGGTAGCCAAATAGCCAATCGGACTGCTTTGATTGGTGTTGGTCAATGGATTCGAGGCTATGCTCCTTTGAAGAGATCAACGCTACAGCATTTGCTGCAGCAACCAGCTCATAATCTAGGTATTGGTCGTGGTTTTCACTTTCGTATTGAAAGCCGTTCGAATCAAAATAAGCTGAGTGTTCAAAGCCGGAGCAGTAGCTTAAAATATTCGATTTAAGCTGGTTTAAGTTCAGTCCTTCCGAGGTAAATGTAATGGTTTTTCTCACGGGTCAAAGTTAACAGTTTGCTTAACAAACAAAAAGGCCCGGAATGCACCGGGCCAATAATCCTTCAATTTAAAGCCTCTTGTCTTATTTGGCAGACAGGTATTCTTTTACTCCTTCCTGGGAGGCTTTCATGGCCTTTTTCCCTTTCGACCAGTTGGCGGGGCACACTTCACCATTCTCCTCGAAGTATTGGAGCGCATCTACCATTCTCAATGTTTCCTCTATGTTACGACCCAAGGGCATATCGTTCACCACCTGATGGCGCACAACTCCTTCTTTGTCGATTAAAAATAGACCTCTGTAGGCTTGAGGTGTTCCGGTAAACTCAACAGCACCTGCTTCGTTGTAATCGTAGCTGCCGGCCAGCACGTCGTAATTTTCGGAAATGGTTTTCGATTGATCGCTCACCAAGGGGAAGTTTACCCCCTTAATTCCACCTTCGTTAATAGGCGTTTGAAGCCATTTCCAGTGTGAGAACTCTGAATCTACGGAGCACCCTACAAGAACGGTGTTTCTCTTTTTAAATTCATCTATTTTTTCTTGGAAGGCAAGAATTTCTGTGGGGCACACAAAGGTAAAATCTGCCGGATAGAAAAAGAAAACAACATATTTTTTCCCAATATATTGATCCAGTGAGAAATTCTCGGCAATCTCACCACCATTTACAACCGCTTTTGTTTTAAAAGCAGGTGCATTTTTTCCAACTAATACAGCCATGGAATTAATTTTAAGTGTTACTGTTTTAACCCTAGAACACCATGACCGCTGGTTTTGTTTACCAAGTTTCTTCTGTTTACTGAAATTTAACCTGATCTGGAGGGGTGGGATAAAAATTTTCAAATCGGCTACCTTGGATGCCAGATATGTTTATGTAGCTTGGAATTGAACCAATTGGCAGCCTTGGGTAGAAGGCCAGCTGGATTTGAAGAATACGGAAAACTAGATTTTCATTTCTCATTCGGACCCCAATGCCAAAACCGGAGTAGAGTGCACCGTCAAAAATGTTTTGCGAAGGTTGCCCAAGCGTGCCCATGTCGAAAAAGGTGTAGAGGGCAACGTGGAAGTCCATGGGTGCATATGGAGTAAAAAAGACAACTTCGGCGTTAATATTCAGCCTCTTCGTGCCCGAAATATCTGGAATTCGTAGTCCCCTGATGCCGTCGTTGGATGATAGTAGAATGGTTTCGCCTTGACCATAAAATCTATTGAACCCTTGCGTATATGCCACATTTAAAAACTGTCTCATCTTGAAGGTTCCAAGCTGCCATAGGTTAGAGAACTGGCGGAAGTCAACCCTGGCCGTTCCTTGTTCTGGGTTACCTCTTCTAATGTAAGATCCAATGCTAAATTTTAGCATGTTGTATCCAAGTGAATAAAGCTTACCCATGCTAAAGATGGCACCTAGGTAGGTTCTTTCGTTATATTCACCAATTTCATAACCACCGGTTAATTCAAGCTTAAACCCTTGAGAAATATCCTCCGTTTTCCCATATCCGTAAATAAGGCTATTCTGAAAAAATCGCTGTGAGGAGAAGGTTATCCCACCTAGAAGAATGGTTCGGTCATGAAATTCTGGATTATAGGTTTTGTCGGTTGGTGGTCGGCTTCCAAAGGTATAGTTTGTAAGTCGCGTTGCGAATGTTAGCTGCTGTTTGTAGTGGGTGAATTTGGTGCCGCGGTTTAAAACAAAGCTGCGACCAACCCATCCGTCTTTAACCTGTGATTGGACAACGTATATGCTATCAAAGTCGAAGATGTAAATTGGCTGTGTCCGAATGTTGTATGATGCACCTCCAGCGTATTTTAACCTTGTTTGGTTAAAGGCTCTGGTGGCGGATAGCGATAGGTATCTGTCCCCAAAGGCGTTGTGATAGTTTGCGTCGCCATTTACGAATTTTCCAAATACGTTGTTGATTTTGTAGTCTCCGTCAAATCCTGTATTTGAGTTCACACTGTAGTCATACAAAACCGTTGCTTGGAATTCATGACCCAAACCACCAATATTTTGATCGTAAACTGAGAACTGGCCTTTTTGTGAGTTGGATACCTCAAGGTGGAAAGCAGTGCTCCAGACATCCCTCGTTGTGATTATCACATCAACAGAGTCGCTATTTTGTGCTGCGACGGCCCAAATTTGTGCATCAGCAATAAATGGCAAATTGCGTAAAAATCGTTCGTTTTCCACTGCGGCATATGGGTCAAATGGCTCACCCTTTTTTAGCAAGGTATTGTTCTTAAGGATGTATTGCCGGGTATTCATATGCAGCCGGTTGCCCCACATCTTAAATTCTCTTTGAGCGTTGGAGGTGTCTGAGGGTGTTATGGAAAATACAGGGTCCTGTATATATCGTATGCTTCGAATGGGACGTCCTGAAAATGGGGCAAGCTGATCTTCTTTACTTGTTACCTCCCCTTCATTGGGTTTTACGGCATGATAGGTGCTTCGGACCATCCAGCTATATATTTCACGAGTAAATCCTTTTTTTGCTGCTTGCGTCCTCAGTTGGGAAAATAATCTTTCACCCTTTGCTCCGTCTCTTACGATAACAAAATCGACAGAATCGGTAAGGATAATGGTGGTGTCCTGATTAATCTTTAGCTTGTAGGTGGAGGTAACCAGTATCTGCCCTTTTTTCAGGTTAAGGGTATCGGCGGCATGGTTTTCGGCCCTAACCAAAAATGGAAAAAGCAACCATTGCAGCATGGTTGCTAGGATAGCTATATTGCGCAGTATTATTTTCCCTTCCATTATTGGTTATACTCTGGAAAGGTATAACGTGATTTGATCGAGTTAATTTTCCTTTCCGAATTTTTTAGAGTTGATCTCTACTTTAAGAATAAAAAAGTAGTTTTTTTCATCAAGCTGTAGAAACTGATAGTTAAGCGGTTCTCCTATTTTTCGAGCAATATCAATAAGGCCAAGTCCTGCACCCCCCTTGTCGGAAAGTTTACCTTCGCGTATCTGTTTACGATACATTTGGTTAAGCTCTTCCTTTGTTGCGGAGTTCACCTGATTTAATGCACGTTCCAGTGGTTCCTTGTGATACTCTGCTACCTTGTTTGAGGTGATGATGTAGTAGATATCTTGTTTTTTTCCAATTATGAATAGCCCATTTCCAATGTTACTTTCCTTGATTTCATCAGAGTGTTTATTCATGTTTTGCAGGGTTTCAACCATAACATGGTAAACCTTGCGCTGAACAACCCTTTCCTCACTGTTTTTTTCCATGTCTGACTCGGCCATTGTGGTGAACATCTTAGTGATTTCATGGCTAAACTCTCCAAGGTAGACCACTGAAAAGCCGTTTTCAATCATTTCATCGTAAATGTTTGAAACGGACTTAATAAAGTTAAAAGTCAGATTCATAGGTAGGCTATTATTAGGTTGTAGAGGTAAATCGTTAGCAACGCAATCTAGCAATTTATTTAGCAAACTGCAAGCGGAAAATGCCGCTTTTCGCATTTGAGAGAATAGGGCAAGAATATTCTATTGCAGAGGCATTGAGTGTCCAATATATCGGCCTATATCGGATTAGTAGCTGTATTATTGCTAGTTATAATAGTTTGACTAATGCATCCGTAAAGGTTTTGTGAATTTTATTTTCTGAGAGTCGTTGTTTTATTCACAACTTCCCTATTGTAGTAACTGCACCTTGGCCTCTGTATGCAATGCTCTGATTATTATGATTAAAGGTTTTCCTGCAAGGTTAGATTACTTCTCTTCCAGCACGTCGTCGGAATTAAACTTGTAGCCAAGACGTTTGCCGGTTTGAACCTTCGAATTTTCAATCTTCTCAGCTACCTGTGCTACCGAGGCAATTTTTACGTTGTCGTAGGGAGGAACAAGTAGGTCGAACTCTAGCGTGTAAAGCATGGATGTTTCCACAATCTTACGCAAGGCCACCTTATCAATTATGGAAGATCCAAAGTTGCTGTAAAGGAATCCCATTTGCCGCTTTCCTTCTACAAAATAGTGCATGTCCTTGTTTACAAATATTCTTCCGATGAGGTATCCTAGGTCGTCGTACCGGTTGTACTTAAAGGAATCGGAAAGAAAGTTGTAGATATTGATGATTCCGCAATAGCTGCGCATTTTGTCGTCCTGCACATAGGAGAGCTTCCACACGCTATGATCCCTGTCAAACTCAAATACGTTGGAGTGCATGCTGAAGATTAAAACATCTCCTGCCATGCGCATCTCGGCCTCAAATTTCCCCTTTTCGTTGTATTCAAGCCGAATTCTCTTGTCGAGGCCCTTAATATTTAGGTTTATATCGGTTGTGATCTCATGAAGCACCTCCTTGAGTTGATCCAGCACTTCCAGGGTATTATCGTAAATTTTCTGCTTCAAGGTAGCTTTGCTCGAAAGCGTTTCGACAATTAGTTCCTTCGCCTCTTTAAGTTTTTTATCAGCCATGGTAGAGATAGATTATTGCTCTAAAGTAAAAAAAAATGGGACCAGTTAGCTCTTGTCCCATTTTTTTATTCATGTGTTATGTTGATGTTTAGTACGCTCTTGCAAAGATTACCCTGCGGTGGGATGGCTTACCAGTAACCATACACTTGCCTTCTTCTGCAGGTGCATCTAGGGGAATACAGCGAATGGTTGCCTTGGTTTCCTCCTTAATTTTCAGTTCGGTTTCGGAGGTTCCATCCCAGTGAGCGAGAAAGAATCCACCCTTTTCTTCAAGTAGCCGTTTGAAATCTTCGTAGCTGTCTACGGGAGTAATGTTTTCGTTTCTGAACTTGAGCGCTTTCTGGTAAATGTTGTCCTGAATGTCGTTTAATAGCGTCTCCACTTTATCGGCGATACCTTCCACCGGAATTGTCTCCTTAGTGAGGGTATCACGACGAGCCACTTCAATGGTTTCATTCTGGTAATCTCTGGGACCCATGGCCAAGCGAACAGGAACACCTTTTAGCTCGTATTCGGCAAACTTGAAACCGGGTTTTTGGTTGTCACGGTTGTCAAACTTAACGGAAATACCCTTTGCCTTTAGCTGTTCCATTATTCCCTTTACCCGCTCGCTTATAAGGTCCAGCTCTTGGTCGTTCTTATAAATAGGTATGATTACTACCTGGATGGGCGCCAATTTAGGCGGCAGCACAAGGCCATTGTTGTCGGAGTGTGCCATGATAAGGGCACCAATCAGGCGGGTTGAAACTCCCCATGAGCTAGCCCAAACGTACTCCAACTTGCCCTCTTTGCTGGTGAATTGCACGTCGAAAGCCTTGGCGAAATTTTGGCCAAGGAAGTGCGAGGTACCCGATTGGAGTGCCTTGCCATCTTGCATTAACGCTTCTATGGTATAGGTTTCCACTGCCCCGGCAAAGCGCTCGCTTTCCGACTTAATACCCTTAATCACTGGAAGCGACATCCATTTCTCAGCAAAGGTGGCGTAAATGTCAATCATTCTCTCTGTTTCCTCAATAGCTTCCTGCTGGGTAGCATGGGCAGTATGCCCCTCCTGCCATAAAAATTCTGTTGTGCGCAGAAAGAGACGCGTGCGCATTTCCCACCGAACAACATTTGCCCACTGATTACATAGAATGGGAAGGTCACGATAGGAGGTTATCCAGTTCTTGTATGTGCTCCAGATAATGGTTTCTGAGGTTGGGCGCACAATGAGCTCCTCCTCCAGCTTTGCATCTGGGTCGACCACCACCCCTTTACCATCGGGTGATGCTTTTAACCTGTAATGGGTTACCACAGCACACTCCTTGGCAAATCCCTCAACGTGCTGGGCTTCCTTGCTAAAGAACGATTTTGGAATAAATAGCGGGAAATATGCATTGACGTGTCCTGTCTCCTTAAACATATGGTCAAGTGCCTGTTGCATTTTTTCCCAAATGGCATAGCCATAGGGCTTTATGACCATGCAACCTCTAACGGCACTGTTTTCAGCAAGATCTGCTTTGATAACAAGATCGTTATACCACTGAGAATAATTTTCCTCTTTGTTGGTAAGTTCCTTAAGTTCTTTAGCCATTTTTAATCTTTGGTATGATATTTGCAATTTTCATGTAGGAAAT
>DATKTT010000137.1:0-7972 GCA_035530955.1 Williamwhitmania sp.
ATTATTCCATGGGCTGGCGCCCATAGCTATTAACATACAACCTCTTCAGGAAAAGTGAGTAGGGGCGAAAAATATTTCGTCGCTGCATACGGTTGAACGCATTTTGTGATGCATGTAGAGCCGCAAAATCTTGCGGCTCTACATGGGGGTATAAGCTCATGAAATGGGAAAGGTGTAGTGTTCCAAATGAGAGACTTATTCTAAAAGGAGATGCAACCGTAATTTTTTTCCCCAAGAAAATCATTTATCTCGTCGATATTAAAATATTCAGGTTCAAAATCTTCTCCAAGCCATTCGATCGTATCGTTGTAATCCTCATGCTCCGGCTGCTGAATGGTTTTCAACATTTCTGCATAGCCCCACACCCCACCACAATCCTCCGGCGGACAAGCCATTTTTCCTGCCACGCAGGTTGGGTATTTCCGGCCTTCCTCCATGGGAAGAATCTTCTCCAGCGTAATCACATGTTCCCACCCATCGCCAAAGTCGTATTCGTAAATCATCGTCTCCTTTTCTGCCGGTAGTAGATCGGACACGCGGATTTTCTTCTTTTTGTAATCAATACTTTTAAAGTCATTCCAAAAATCATCGTCAGGTTGCCTAACTTCGTAGAATTTTTTATCCTTAATGAACTGATGGAGGTGAGAGTTCGTCCACCCCATGCTGGTTTGAATTACCTTGTGAAGATCGGCCAACAACATGTCCGACGGTATTAGCAACCGCCTCCATATTTTAGGTTTTGAATCTTTTAGAGTTACTTGAACCTGATAAATTTGATTTGCCATGGACAATCCGTTTAAGATTAAAGAATAAGTATTGGTTAGTAAATTACAACCTCAGAGTAACCTCCTTGTTAATTCATATGAGCAATACGCTTGCTAAAGGTAGGAAGAAACAGAAATTTTGTGTGTGGGTTTACCCTCTTTTTTGGAAATAGAAAATTATTTTCTGTTGGAAGCGAAGGGGTTAGCTAAATATAGGCTGTGGGGGGCAGGTTCATTTAACCTCTTTTTGTGGTTGTGGTGCAAAAATAATTTGAAAATTTTGAGAATCCGGCAGAGGCCGGACAGGTTTTGAGAATGGTGGAGCAGCTTATTCCTTTCGGTGGTTGCAGTGCATGGTAGGCTATCCACATTGAACACTATGCTAGCGTGCATCGCGTGACCATGGCTACCAACATTTCGCCCCTATGCGGATTGAGGGAGATGTGTGATCAATGTGGCTTTGCGTATGACGTGTTCGTCGCTGATTTATTCCTACTCGTGATTTATCGCGTGTTTATTTTGGCGACCCGCTGTTAGGAAGGCGATGAGTGAGTAAATAGCACCGATTATGAGAAGTTTGAAAACAAAATTTATCAATGTGTCGCTTACGGAATGTGACCTGCAGTCGATATCTATGAAAGCGTAAACTGCATAAGCTAGTCCCGCTGCTAAGATTAACCACCCAACGAAGCTTGTTGGGATAAAAAATATGCCGATGCGCTTGAACCAAGGGAAATTCATATTGCCGTTTTTTAGAGTGAATAAACGATTAGGACCAATACTGAAAGAATTATCATTAGAATATTGAACCAAACTACTTGTATGAATTTGAATGTTTTAGGGCTGCCCAGTAAATAATAAATCCGTCTTATACTTGTAAAGTTTAGAATAGTGATTATTGCTGGCAACACAAGGAATAACAATAGTGATATGTATTTGCTTTTGCTAGTCAACTCGTGAATACCTGTAATTACCGTGGTATGGTGCATAAACAAGGTTTTCATTAATAGAGCTGCAATAATGTAAAGGGGGATACTAATCCACCACCAGCTTAAAACCGATTTATCTTTTGCGTTCGTTATGGCATTGGCGAGCATATCCTGATGTTTAAGGTTAGAAATTTCAGGTTTTGACATTTGAGCCAATTGTTCCTCAAAATTTTTCATTTTCATTATCAATAATGCAAAGGGTTAAGATTGGTTGCACCCTTTACGAAGTTTCTCCAAACCTCTTGAAAGAAGAGATTTTAACGTTCCTTCGTTAAGGTTTAAAATCTCCGCAATTTCTTTATTGTCCTGCCTTCAAAGTATCGAAGAGAAATAACATTCTGGTATTTGATAGGTAACATTTGTAGAGCCTTGAGAACTGCTAAAAATTGTTCGTGCTTTTGGAGTTCTATTTCTAACTCTTCTTTGTCTTGAAGCAGATAATTTTTGAACAGCGCTCTGTTTTCAAAATCGATTTTATCAAAAACCGAGTTGTGCTTGTGCTGTTGGCGGAAATACAAGTTCACTTCGTTAGTCGCAATGCGGTATAGCCATACCTTTATTGAAATACCTCTGTAGTCGAAGTGGTTAATATGAGTAAATGCTTTGAGAAACGTGTCCGCAGCAATGTCTGCAGTATCGTCAAAGTTGCCTGTTCTGCGAAGTATATAGCCAAAAATCGATTTGTAGAATAGTTTAAAAAGTTCTGAAAAATTCTCAGGATTAGTTTTTATTCTATCGATAAGTTCGATTTCTGTCATTATGGTTTTCGAAATGCTTTAGTCAATAATGCAAAGATGTCAATTTGGTTGCATCCTCAATAACCGCTGGCTATGAGGACAACTTGTCAACATTATTTGGGCATTAACAACTTCGGTCTTATTTTTCACTCACCACTCACTCCTCCTCTCCGCTAACGTATTTCGACGGGTAAGGAATGTTACCCATGGTGGAGAACCAAATAATGCGGTTGAAGAGCTCGTCGTTGCCGGAGTCGATGCCATCGAATTGTGGTTCGAGGCTGAGCTTGGCAAAGTGCAGCTTCTTGCCCGTGAGCTCCGATAGTGAGGGGTTCATCTCATCCAGCGGTGTTTGGTTGCTTACCGCAGTGTAGGGTGCAAAGTTGGGCTTGGCTGTAAAGCAGCCAAACATGGGAGTGGCAATGGCATCCTGAATGTTCATGGGCGGTAGACCAAGAATTTGCTCAATGGTGCGCACCATCGACGGTTGGTTGTAGGGCGCGTGTATGGTCTCCGGTATTCGGGAGTAGGGGCTTATAACCATTGCAGTGGTGCGGTATGAAGAAACGTGGTCCCATCCGTCCTGTGAGTCGTCCTCTACCACAAACACTACCGTGTTCTTCCAGAAGCGGCTATGGGAAAGGGCCTCCATAATTTGGCCTAGGGCAAGGTCGTTATCGGCCACCATGGCACCTGGGGTAGGAAAGCCGGGACGGGTGCCCGAGGTGTGGTCGTTGGGAAGCGCCATCACCATGAGCTGTGGTAGCGAATCACCTTCCAACGATTCGTAGTGCTTTAGCTCATCAATAAAGGTCTTTGCCCTTAGAATATCTGGAATCTTGTGCCCATCGTAGCCGGGATAAGTTGGCGATAGCACCTCGGCGACCGTATTCAGCGTGGTTTTGTTTGTAAAATGGAAGGACTCACCCTTGAGAAATCCGGAGTAAACATCGCTCCAAGTGAGCGAGTCGTTAAACTCTGGAATAGCAGCTTCTCCATATATTCTTACGCTTACACCGTGACGGCGTGCGTTGTCCCAAATGAAACCAGAGGAGGGGTATACCAGCGCATCGTAGAGCACGTGGGGGTAGCTGCGGAACCAGGCGCGTACGTTCTTTTCAACGTAGTCGGTAACAATGGAGGCGTCCGTCCAGCTGTGACCCTCTGCTGAGCACTTGCCCGATACAAAGAAGTTGTCCATCAGCTGAAACTCGCCTACCAGCTTGTGGATGTTGGGCGTAACCTTCTTCCCGAAAACGCAGAGCGAGCTGTCGCCATCTCCGGCGGCCACGTCGCCCAAAACTTGGTCGTAGGTTCTATTTTCCTTAATGATGTAGAGCACGTGCTTAAACACCGAGGGTTCTCCAATTCGATCCGGCACAGGCTTTGGCTCCGCGCCTTGGCGGGCAGGTAGCTCTGCCTCCTTTAGCCGTGCCAGCTGGTTGGCGGCAATTACCGTTTGCGTGTAGTCTGCTAGCTGCTTCTTGCCGGGAATGGCAATAACCGACAGCGAGGCCAACATGTGGTGTGAGTTGAAAACCCGTCTGTGGTCTGGTCCAAATCCGTATGGACGGTTTGCCCCAAACGATTCGAGGTTGGTAACGTAGAGCACCTTGTTGTTTAAAATGCTTATGGATGAAGGGTAAGCGGCGGTGGGAATAAATCCTGTTACGCTGCTCAGCATGCCTTTACCACTGGTCGAAGCTCTCTTTCCAAGAGCAACCACGGCAACGGCGTTATCAATACCGTTTGCCACAAAGAGGGTTTTTCCATCGGCGGTTGCGGCAAGGCTGTTTGGAGTATCGCCAAAGTAGTGGTTAATGTCGGGCTGCAGGCGAAGCGAGATGGTTTCGGAAACCTCGTCGGTTTTGGCATCGATAACGCTTACCATGTCGCTGTTGGAGTTGGTAAGGTAGAGATGGTTTTCGTCGGGACTAGCCACAATTTTGTTGGGATGAAGGCCAACCACAATCTCCTTAAGTAGCATTCCTGTAGCTGGGTCGAACACGCTTATGCTTCCCTCGCGGCAGCCAGCCGTTGCCGTGTCGATGCGGGCCAATCCCCAGGGAACTCCAGCCACATTGTTGTCGTTGTATTCGGGAACTCTTCCGGCCCAGTTGGTTACGTATATTTTTCCATGAGCAAAAGCAATACCATAGGGAGCCACCCCCGTATTCTTTACCCAAACGGTGTCGCCGGTTTGTAAATCCTGCTTCAGCAGCTGGTTGTTTCCATTGAGCACCACGTAAAGGTAATCGTGACCCAATTCACTGCTAACCAGCAGCTCGTTGGGTAGGGCCAGCTCGGCAGGAGACACAGGCTTGTAGGTAAATACCTTGGAGACTGTTGCCGCTGTTCCGTCCCACTTTAGCCGAACAACGTAGGATTCCTCATACCCTTTGGATGCGCTGAATAGCACGAAGTTTTCATTATCATTCTGGTACCAGCAAATACCGGAGTAAACACTCATTGCCCTTTTCAATCCTGAAATTTTATCGAGCGGCAGGGTAAACGCCACCCTGTTTTGATCCGTGCTAATGAAGCTCACGCTATACCGCTCCTCCACTGCCAACCAGCGGCCATCGGGTGAGAGGGCGCAGTCGAGAGCATGGCTCTCCTTGGTGGTATCGCCCAGTACAATGAGGTCGCCTGCCGGCTTCAGCAAGCGGTCGAAGGGCAGCTTATCCCAGCTGGCCGTAGTGCTTTTATCCGATTGGGCTTGCAGGTTTAGTGAAAGAGTCGATAAGAAAAGGCTTAGAACTAAAAGGGCGTATCTCATGGCTTCGCTGCTATTATTGAATTTACAATTAAGTGTTTCTATTGAATGTGATTGAGGAGGTGTGAGGTCGTCAATCATATTTTGCATAAATATAGTGGTATTCGGGCAAACCATTCCTGCAAGGCTAGCTTAAAGGGTTTAAATTTAGGTTAAGAGTTTGAAGAAGGGAGGAGCTAATAGGTTTTAGGTAGGTTACCGACTGTTTATTCTATCTTATTGTTTTTTTTCCTAATATTGAATAGTGAGAACTGTGATGTTTTCCCCTACAGTGCAATTTTAAACAACCTAAATATTAAAACCTATGGAAATTAATCGTGGAAGTTTTAAAGCGGGGCTTCTTGACCCAATCTTTAACCTAACCGGGAAAACCTGGCTGAAGGTTACCGGAGCGTCTGTAATTACAAACCTAGTGTTAGGCGCAATTGGAGCTGCACTATTTCTAATGGTGCTTGGCTCCAGCGATATGCTGATGCAGATGATTACCAATCCTCAGTCGATAAAGGATAATCTCTACCTGTTCCAGTCCGAAATGTTTGTGCCATCGGTTATTCTAACCTTTATTTTATTTGTCCTAATAGCCTTTGTGGTAGGGGCATGGAATATCTACTTCAGCATAAATATTACCGATTCCCAAATAAATACAGGCCAAGCCGACTTTGGAGAACTTTTTGGAAAATCGTTCAACAACAGGGTTTTTACGCTTCTAGGTGTCACCATTCTTATTTATTTGGCATTTATCGTGGGCGTTATTATCTCCTTCCTTTTGGCTTATGTATCCGGTTGGTTGACCTTCTTTGCAGGTCTCTTCCTCACTATTGCCATGTTTCGTTTAACGCTGGTGATTCCAGCCATGATGGTTGGCAACCATTCCCTCGCCTCGGCTCTGGAATTTAGCGTGAAGCATATAGACTGGCTGCGCGCACTTAAACTTTTTGGCATCGTTCTCTTGGCATCTCTTGCCATAATTGTGGTTGCCATTGTGCTTGGTCTAGTTGGAATGGGTCTTGCGATTATACCCTTTGTGGGCATAGTCATAAAATTTGCCATTAATTTAGTTTTTGGTGGATTTATTACTGCGCTTATGATTTCGGCATTACTTGCACTCTACTACCACTATGCAGAGGAGGTTGCAGAGGCTGCCGCCCCGGAGGTTGCACAGGCCGATGAGCCTTCTGAGCCTCAGATGTAGTATTTTTTATAAGGAAATAGTGCCGCTGGGGGATATTTTCCTCGGCGGTTTTTTCGTGAAACTCAAAGTTCAAGAACGTAGTGAATTGAACTTTGTAAGTTGAACGAATCCCGATAGCGGAGCGTATCGGGATACTTGAGTTTTATGCTCCTATGCTTGCATCGAAAATACAATGAATTTCATTTTGATACTTCGATAGCTCCGCTTCGAGGTAGTTTTATAGTTATGCTGCTCCAAATTTGTGATTAACTCTGTTTACTAATTATTCCACAAAGTAGAATGGCTAAATGCTCTTTTGCTTAACTTGCCCCCCTATCATTACCTATGGGCGAATTAAACTCTCTTCTCGATTTTCTGAAGGCGGTGGCACTAGTTACGGCCAGCCAGCTGATTTGGATACTTGGCGTGCTATTTGTTTTTGGGCTTATTCTCTACCTGCTGGCACGGTTTACTCGAACTACCTATGCCAAGACTGCTGGTCCTAAGTTGGATATTGGCATAACCGGATGGTTGGGCACTCCGGTGCACGAGCTGGGACATGCGCTCTTCTGCATTATTTTTCGCCACCGAATTGTGGAGATTAAGCTTTACAACCCAAACTCCACCGACGGAACCATTGGCTACGTTAATCACTCCTACGACCGCTCGAGCACCTATCAGCGCATTGGCAACTTCTTTATTGGCGTTGGCCCCATTATTCTTGGTGCCATTGTAATTTATGCTTCGCTCTATTACCTTGTTCCCAATGCGCGGGAGGTGCTATCGGGCATCGATACGCAGAGCAGGGTGGTAGCGAGTGCAGCACACGGCCACTTTGCGACCATAATGGGGTCGCTAAAAGTCACCACGGGGGTAACGCTTAAATTGCTGTTCAACCCTGCCAACTTTAGCAGCTACCTTTTTTGGATATTCCTCTATGTGAGCGTGTGCGTTGCTTCCCACATGGAGCTTAGCCCATCCGACATTAAGGGTGCGCTTGGCGGACTCATTTCGTTGATCATCTTCTTCCTCCTTCTCAACCTAGCTATCATGCTGCTTGAAGTTTCCGGCATCAGCCACTACTTTGGCCACTGGTGGAGCTACGTGAAGTTGGAAACCTACGGCGGAGTCATCAACAAGTACGTGGGTATGTTTGCAGCACTCTTCATCTTTGCTGGCATTATTTCGGCCATCAACTTGGTGGTATCGTACGTGGTGCTCAATAGCTACACCCTAATTAAAGGCAGAGGCATGGTAAATCCTTTTTGGTAGAGGGGACGTTTTACCCAAAAAGGCTGGCTGATGGTGTGCAATTGTGGGCGTAATAGTTCAAAACGTCCTATTTTGCGAACATTAATAACAGAACGAGGAGAACGGTTGAAAGTCTATTGCTGCTTAGCTTTCTTGTTTGCATTCTAGCCAATGAATTGTGGCTTTTGGTAAAATAAGCGGGCAAGGAGCGAACATTATCCGTTTTTTATGGGTTCCTTTGTAGTTAATTTAAATCAAAGGTTCCTTATTTCCCAAACAAATTC
>DATKTT010000138.1:0-7023 GCA_035530955.1 Williamwhitmania sp.
AGGGCGACGGCCTTGTAATTTCCCCAAACAACAGAGTCGGCATAAACCGTAAAGTTTGGGCTGGAATAAAGCGCTTGACGCCTGCTTGAGCCGCAGGCCGAAAGCAACACGGCAGCAATGAGCGCTAACGATGTAAATCTATACTTGTGCATTTTTTATGAATATTTTAATCTTAAACTAAGGCTAACAAAGTCCCAATAATATGCAATACCAAAGGTAGTGCAACCTTTAGAGAAAAGAAATAGCGAGATTCTGTAAATGAAGAAAACTCCTAAACAATCCTAACACCCACCACCAGCACGTCGTCCACCTGGTCGTAATAACCTTGCCACTCGCTAAAGGCAGCCTCGAGGGCCTCTCCCTGCTCATCCATTGTGAGTGCATAATTTTTGGCAAGCAACTCCCTGAAGTTTTTTGCCTTAAACTTGCGCCCCTCAGGTCCACCAAATTGGTCGGCAAATCCGTCGGAGAACAGGTAGAATGCGGTAATCCCATCGAGCGGGATGATATTGTTAGTAAACGAATCCTTCTCGCCAGGGTGGATCCCCACAGGCATTTTATCACCCTTAATCTCCTCAAGTATGCCATTTCTGATAATGTATACCGGATTGTAGGCTCCAGCAAACTCCAACTGGTTGCTCTCGCGGTTGATAACGCAGAGGGCAATATCCATCCCATCCTTCGACTCGCTTTCGCTCCCCTCCTGGGAGAGAGTATACTTAATAAAGGTTCGCAACTGATTGAGAATTGTTGCGGGATGCAGATCACCAACCGTATTTACAATCTCGCTAAGGAATGAAAGGCCAAGCATGCTCATAAATGCACCAGGAACACCATGGCCAGTACAGTCGGCCACAGCCACTATTGTTTTCCCGTTATGGTCAACTGTCCAGTAGAAATCACCGCTAACGATGTCGCGAGGCTTGAATAGTATGAAGTGCTCTGGTAGAATGGCTTCCACTAGCTCCGTAGAAGGCATGGCTGCCGTTTGTATACGCTTGGCATATTCGATGCTCTTGGTAATATTTTCGTTTTGCTTAATAATCTGGTCACGCTGGTTCTCAATCTCATCACGTTGCGTTTCAATCTCCTCCTTCTGCAGCATAATCTCCTCATTTTGCTGCGCAAGGGCATCGCGCTGATTCTCCATCTCCAAGCGCTGCTCCTCAATGGTTTGGGTGCGCATCCGAACCTTCTGCTCTAGCACAATTTTATCGCGAATGAGGTTTCGCTCCCTAACTCTTATAAAAATTACTAAAACGAAAAGGAGCAAAATGGTAGAGAGCGAAATAAACCATATCGATTTCCAAAAAGGAGGGCTAACCTTAAAGCTGAGGGCGTATTCCTTGCTCTGGCGTCCCAGCACATCACGAGCTCTGATTTTCAACTTGTAGTGTCCTGAGGGAAAGAAAGGAAACTCGAGCACTGGTGTTCGGCTCCACTCCGACCAGTGGTTCATCATCCCTTCAATTTGGTATTGGAACTCAGCCGACTTCTCCTTCATAAACGAAGGGGCTGCAATTGTTATGCGCAATGCGTTATTGGAGTAATTGAGATCAATATTATCAAGATTAAGAAGGTCGCCGTTACCATCTTTCACCTTTTTAACCAACAATGAAAAGCTAACTGGGTCAATCTGCTTTTCGGGATTTACAATGCGCAAAATCTCGTTATATCCATTCACCAAGTAAAGAGTATTCCCAGTGGTGAGAAAAATGTCATTTATCTTGTCGAATAAGGCAAGGAATGGTAGGTTAGGGTTTTCAATGGGTCCTCTAGGAGAGTAGCATTTCCACTCGCCCTTAAGTTGCAGCCAGGTTACCTTGCCTTGCGCAAAAAGAACTTTGATGTCGGGACTTGCAAACTGCAAGCTGTCGTCGGAGAGTGTATTTGAGTTTTTATCGTATAGGTAAACGCGATTCGCCGTGATAATCACGGGTCTACCCATAATGGTTCTTGCTACTGGTGAATCAAAGGCGCCTCCCTTTGCACTCACTGCCGCAGAGCTGGCAACACTTGCTCCATTCAAGGTTAACTTTATAACCGTTGATTCGGTTGTTAAGAGCAGCTCCTTTGCCGACAACTCAGCAACGGAAATAGGTAAGTCATTTTCGGTTGGAAATATTGTGGCGATAGTCCAGCCACCATCGTTTTTAGTTATCTCCTCAAGCCCATTCTCGGTGCCAATCCATACCACTTCCTTGTTAAAACCCGATGGAAATGCAAAGAGGGCATACTTTCCGGCAACGATAGCTTTTGCCTTGTCGTCCGTAACAGAATATACGCCCCTGCTGCTAACTACCAAGAGTTCGTTGTTGAATACTACCAGTTGTCGACACTTCCCTTCCAAATTGGCGATTTTCCGATAGGCATAGCCAACAGACTGCAGAGTAAGCACCTTCTTTTTTCGAATCAAAAACTCGCGCGAAGGTTGTGCCTGCTTCTTGTTTGCCAAAACCTCTGTTTTTTCCTCAACTCCTTTGCTACCAGAAATCTTATCGAAAAGACGGGAAAAGAAACTTTTTCTCTTCTTTTCGTGCTCATTAACTATTGCTTCGTCCGCTTTAGACTCCGATTCAGCAACTTTTTCTTGACGCCGCGCCACCCTCTCCTTTACATTTACCTCAACCTCCTTGTAGCCTTTCACTTCATCCAAGAGATACAAACCCTCACTGGTGCCCGCATAGAGGTGGTTTTGAAAATCAACAACCGAAAGCACATTACCACTCAAGCCGGGGTAACGTTCATAGGATGTTACCGGAATGCTGAAGTCGATTCGAGATATTCCCATCCCATGGGCAAGCCAGAGGCCGGAGTGATGATCGACACCCATGGAAAATACCTCGTCATCGGGAAGTCCAGCCCGGTAATTTACAAGGGCTAAGGTTTCTCCATTTTTTGCATCCACCACCACACAACCACCAAGCAAAGTGGCAAGAGCAATTCTCGATTTATCAACCACGACCCCACTATTAACGTAGCTGGCATCAAGATAAGCTTGATCCTTGATCACAAAAGGGGAAAGATCCTTACCGTTAAACCGGTAAATGGAGTTGTTAGACAGCCCCAAATAAAGATCAGTTCCATTCCCAAACGTGAAGTTTATTTCAGTTCCCTCAGGCAATGAGAGTTTGATAGGAACAGCACGTCCATTTCTAATTAAAAAAACCTGAATTTTATTTTGGACAATATAGAGTTCATCCTTCAGATTGAAAGCGTCGGTAATAAAATGCGTGCTATCGGTTTCAGCATAAACGCTCTGCAAAACCGGCGACTCACCGCCAATCAACCTACACACATTCTGTGTTCCAATGGCGTAGAGCGTATTCCCTACGGTCACCAGCTTATGGTAGTAGTCGTAAATGGTGTCCTTAACCTCCTTTTGAACAAATTCCCCCTTACGGTCGCGCTCAAATGAAACAATACCTTGGTCTGTGCTTACAAATAATTTATCATGAAAGGCCATGGCCAATGGACGGCCATCCACCTGAAGATTTTCCCACTCATAACCATCAAAAGAAAAGACCCCCTTTCGGTTGAGAAAGTAGACCAAATCGTTTTTGCCCTGCTCAATGGCCCAGGTTTGGGTACTCATGGAACCCGGCAACTTGTAATGGGTAATAAAAGGTAAACCCGGCTGAGCATTGGCTGGCAGGCTCCACAACAGGGTAGCTGTCATGCTCAATCCCCCAATAATTAAACGAAGTCCCTTCATAGCAATTCAGGTAATATGATTAGGCAAATTACTGCAAAATAAAACTCAAAGGAACAATTATTGCAAAACTTTGATACCAGAGCAATAAACTTAACAGATAAAGGAATAATTGGTTAATCCTTTCCTTTGAAATCCGGTCAAAAATTCAATCTTTGCACACCACAAAACAAGAAATGGAGATGGACTCAAATACGCAACCCGCAAAAAAGGGCTTTAGCCGAAATTACTGGACCGTAATTCTCATGGAGTTTTCCGAGAGAGGATCTTACTATGGAGTAATGTCGGTACTTTCGGTTTATCTCGTTTTAAGCACTAAGGATGGCGGGCTTGGTTTTAGTAAAGAGGGTGTGGGCGTTATCAAAAGCACCATTACACCGCTGCTCTACTTCCTCCCCATTTTAGCTGGCGCCGTTGCTGACCGATACGGATATCGAAAAACGCTCTTCTTTGCCTTCGCCGTAATGAGCACGGGTTACTTCCTCACTAGCCAGATGACCTCATACAGCACAGTATTCATTAGTTTGGTGCTAATGGCCGTAGGTGCGGGCTTTTTCAAGCCCATAATTTCGGGAACCATTGCCCGTGAAACCAACGAAAGCAACTCCTCTCTTGGGTTTGGCATATACTACTGGTCTATCAACCTAGGGGCATTTTTAGTTCCACTGCTTCTAATCCCTTACCTGAAAAGTATCTCCTGGAGCTATATTTTCATAATGGCATCGATTGGAACTGGTTGGCTACTCCTCCTCAACCTATTTGTTTTCAAGGAACCATCCCGACCCAAGAGCAGCAAATCTATCCAAGTGGTGTTGAAGGAGGCCGTCCTTGTGCTCAAAGACATTCGCTTTATCTCCATGATTGTGATATACAGTGGCTTCTGGATTCTTTACTTTCAAATGTTCGATTCTGTCCTCTGGTTTTTAAAAGAACATATCAATACTGCGCCTGTAGACAGTGTTGTCAACGGTTTTCTCGGACACTTCTATACAAATCCATCTTGGCATTTTGATGCTGAACATGTAACCGTTATCAATGCGGCAACCATTATCGGGCTTCAGCTGATAGTTTCCAAAATAGTTAACAAGTTTAAAGCACTACCCACCATGGTAGTTGGAATGTGCTTTGGCACATTGGGAATTGCCATGCTGGCCGTATCATCCAACGTGTGGATATTTATTTTAGGTTTATTTGTTTTCTCCATTGGTGAAATGACTGCCCACCCCAAATTTATCTCCTACGTTGGGCTTATCGCACCACCCGACAAAAAGGCACTCTATCTTGGTTACTCATTCCTTTACGGCGTTATTGGTAGTGGAATTGGAGGAATTCTTGGAGCCGTTCTATACCACGCATTAGTAGAAAAAGACAACAACTCATTCGCATTCTGGGGGATATTTGTACTTATAGGAATGGCTTCCATCATCGGGCTGCTGCTATTTAACAGGCACGTAAAAAGAAACCCAGTGTAAACGAGGTTTTGCAGAAATTTCTGAACGGTTAAATGGGTTCAGCACCTAGCCTCTCGATTATTAAAAAACCATCGAAGTAAATCTGATTCATGCTGAAATGCTTAACCTCAGTATTGGCGAATATCTTTGATCCCGCTCGAACCCTTAGTCTCCAATCAGGGAGACAGGGATAAATAACAGGAGTAACCAACCTACTGGAACCATTCTCAAGCTGGATCAGCCATCTCCAAGTAGCCTCCTTGTTCGCTGTATCATCAGGCGGTTCATTCCATAGCTCCACCACAGGGCTATCTGTTGATTTTAAACCCGACAACTCCAAGGAGGTTGTTAACACCTTGAACATTCTTTGATTGACACATGAAATACCTGCAGTGTTTGGAATAAAATTCAAACTACGCCAAAATGGGAGTGAGGCAAAATATGGGCATTCAAGACTTACTACAACACATCCAATTTCTCTAAATACATCTAGGCACTCCTCCACCATAAATCGTCCTAAACCCCTCCGACGTGCGTGCGGCATTACCTCAACAAAATCAATAAACTTAACCGCGGAGGTACCATACCAGCAAATAAATCCAACCGCTCTTCCTTTTGCTTGTAACAGTATAACTTGCCCGTTATCGAACCGATGCCGAATAATATCCCAGCTGGGGTAGAATCCCGAACAGGAATTCTCATACTCATCCTTCAGCCAACATTCAACTTGCCTAAGCATTTCAAATGAAGGATTGATGACCAACTTGGCCCTAAGCTCCGCAGCCTGTTGTGCGGCAAGTTTAAACATTGCTAGATTATCTATTTTTGGAGGTCAAAATTTACTGCTATAAAGAGATAATCGCAAATTATTTTTCACAATTAATTTTAGTCCTGTAGCATTAAAACAGGCATGCACAGAAATTAAAATATAAGAAGTTAAACGAGAGTAATTCGGAAATTAACCTAAAGTTAGAAGCATTCAAAGAAGTCAGAGCAAAGCGCAGATCACGCCTTAGCAGATTAACGAATTCGACCATTGATTGAGATTCAAGGTATTGCGCCTCTATGCTTTGAATAGTGGATATTACGAGTCCTTAACTCATACGGACCGTTCCGCTAAGCACCTCAGCAATACCCTAACGAGTTGACACGATTATGTTTTAGATTTTGATTGGGGAATAACCGCCATGACAATGGCAGCCGTTTACAAAAGAGAATCTCTCAAACTTTTCTTGAGAAAATCAGTTTGCATCGAAAATATCCGATGTCGAGATTATATGGGTAGGAATGGTAGTGTTTTGAAAAAAGGTTAAGGGTGTTGCACTATAGTAAACTTACCCTTAAGCCCTGAATTACCCCTGCGTTTAACTATTCAGGAAACGCCATAAACAAGGAAGTTATACACTTCGTTGGAAGGAGTTCAATATGGAAGATAGCTACTTATCGATCTTTACCTTTACGGCAATTAGTCCACGCTGACCCTTTTCTACCTCAAAAGTAACTCTGTTATTCTCCTTGATCGACTCAAGCAGTCCGTTAATGTGCACAAATATACTTTCTTGGGTATCAAGATCCTTGATAAAACCAAAACCCTTGGAGTCGTTGAAGAACGAAACCACACCGTGACGAACAACATCAACTGGCTCATTAGTGGAACGAGGAATTCCAATCTCAATGCTCTCAATTTCAATCTCCTGCTTATTCATGGGATCAGGTCGAGTGGAGGTAAGCATTCCATTCTCATCCACATAAGCAATCATGTCATCAAAATTATTGGTCCCGCTTTCCTTGCGTTCAATCCGCTTCAGTTCCTTCTCTTTTCTCTTCTTCTCCTTGTTTGTCCTTACTTGTTTTTTATTC
>DATKTT010000139.1:0-10114 GCA_035530955.1 Williamwhitmania sp.
TCTACTATTGATGTTTTTGGCATTGGTGTTTTCATCAACCTTTGCACAAAAACCGGAGCGAGTGGAGCCACCAAATTGGTGGACCAACATGAAGGATGGGAGTCTTCAACTGCTAATCTATGGAAAAGATATTGGCAAAACTTCAGCAACGTTGAGCTATCCTGGAGTTGTTGTTCGGAAGGAAGTAAGAACAGAAAACCCCAACTACCTTTTTCTTTATCTCAGTATTAATCGTGACGCCAAACCAGGTAAATTTAAGATATCCCTGAATACCAACGGAAAAGAGGTTTCATCTTTTAATTATGAACTTAAGCAACGCGTAGCAGGTTCAGCAGAGCGAAAGGGATTTGGAAGTGAGGATGTTATTTATCTCCTAATGCCCGATAGATTTGCCAATGGTGATCCATCTAATGATTATCAAAAAGGATACAAAGACACCGTAAACCGAAAGGATCCCAATGCACGCCATGGTGGCGATATCAAAGGTATAGCTGAACATATCGATTATATCAAGAACTTGGGAGCAACTGCAGTTTGGATCAACCCATTGGATGAAAACAACATGAATAGAACATCCTACCACGGTTATGCCATTACTGACTTCTATAAAACCGATCCTCGGTTTGGTTCAAATGAGGATTATCAAAAGCTGGTGGCCCAGTTCCATGCAAATGGAATTAAGGTTATTAAGGATATGGTATTTAACCATTGTGGTAGTAACCACTGGTGGATGGCCGATTTGCCAAGCAAAGACTGGATAAATCAATGGCCTGAGTTTACACGGTCGAGCTTCCGTGCCTCTACCATTTCCGACCCACATGGAACGGCCATTGACCGGAAATATATGGTCAAAGGATGGTTCGACAAAACAATGCCCGACCTAAACCAACGCAATCCATTGCTAGCTGATTACCTCATCCAAAATAGTATCTGGTGGATTGAGTATGCAGGTTTAGACGGCATTCGTATGGATACCTATCCATATCCTGATGCCGATTTCATGTCGAATTGGGATCAGCGGGTTCTCCTTGAGTATCCCAATTTTAATATTGTGGGTGAGGTTTGGATGTCGCAGCCTTCTTGGTGTGCCTACTGGCAGGCAAATTCCCCAGAAGCAGGAAAGTTTAACTCAAACCTTCCATCTGTGATGGACTTCCCCCTAACTTTTGCCATGGAAAAGGCATTTGATGAGCCAAGTGGATGGGATACGGGACTCATGCGGCTATACGATATTTTATCGCAGGACTTCCTCTATGCCAATTTGAACAATATTATGGTATTTTCTGTAAATCATGATCTTAGCCGCTTCTTTAAAACGAAGGAGCAAGTTGATATTAATCGCTATAAGCTAGCCATGACATTTCTGCTCACGACTCGTGGCATTCCTCAGGTTTACTATGGAGAAGAAATGCTGATGTATGGCGACAAAGCCAATGGTGATGGCACCATACGGCAGGACTTTCCTGGTGGGTGGAAGACCGATACCATAAATGACTTTACTCGCGAAGGCAGAACGCCACTGCAAAATGAGGCATACGATTTCTTTTCCACCTTGGCAAATTGGCGCAAGGGATCATCGGCACTCACCCAGGGCAAGCTTATTCAGTATGTTCCACAGGATAATGTTTATACCTACTTCAGAATAAGCCCACAGCAGGTGGTAATGGTGGTGCTTAATTCGAGTAAGGAACTTAAGGAGGTTGACCCTATTCGCTTTAAAGAATCAATAGGAAACTTCAAGGCGGGGATCGATATTCTTACTAAAATGCACGTCGATCTTACTAAACCATTTACAATTCCTGCAAGGGGAGAGATGGTGCTACTTCTTCAGAACTAGGTCGTTGAACCGCGTATAAAAAAGAGGCTGCCCATATTGAGCAGCCTCTTTTGTTTATGTTCTTTTTGCAACTAATCTCCAAAGCTAATTCCAACACCTTTAGCAGTGATTACCATTGAACATGTTGGCTCCACAAAATTTGGTCTATCAATGGCATCAAGCAGCGGAACGGTGATGATGTTCGGGTGACGATAAGCTACCATGGTTCCAAAATTGCCAGCTAGTACCTCCTCAAAAGCCTTTACCCCAAATTGTGTTGCAAGGATTCGGTCGTAGGCGTTGGGGATACCGCCTCGTTGGAGGTGTCCAAGCACTGTTTCTCGCATATCGGCTTCAAACCCAGCCATTTTAAGATCTTTCATGAGTTTGGATGCAACACCGCCCATCCGAAGGTTGGCATAACCAACTTCATCTGATTTTTCGGAGGTAATGTCACCACCCATTGGTTTGGCACCTTCGGCAATTACCACGATTGCAAACCCTTTACCACGGGAGAATCTGCTATTCAAACGGTCCAAAACCACTTCAAGATCGTATGGAATTTCAGGAATCAAGCAAACGTCTGCCCCGCCAGCAATTGCAGCATGTAAGGCAATCCATCCAGCATAACGCCCCATAACCTCAAGAATAAGAACGCGATTATGGCTTGCGGCAGTAGTTACCAACTTGTCAACGGCATCAGTGGCAATCTGAACTGCTGTTTGAAATCCGAAAGTAAAGTCGGTAGCCGATAGGTCGTTGTCGATGGTTTTAGGGACACCAATAACGTTAAGCCCTTTTTCGTATAGCTGCTGGCTGATCTTTTGTGATCCATCACCACCAATACTAATTACGGCATCAACACCAAGGTACTGCAGCTTGCGAATCATTTCGTCAGAGCGGTCAACTGCGCTCCAAGTGCCGTCGTTGTTCTTTACAGGCCAAGCAAAGGGACCTCCTTTATTTGTGGTTCCAATTAAAGTTCCTCCTTGAACATGGATACCTGCAACGGATTTTTCGTCCAAGACTCTGATTTCGGTGGGCTCCCGCAAGATGCCATCAAAGGATTGAATACTGCCGATTACCTCCCAGTCTTTTTCCTGTGCAGCGCGCTTTACCACTGCTCTAATCACTGCATTAAGTCCGGGGCAATCTCCTCCTCCGGTGGCAACTAAAACTCTTTTCATATACTTTATATGTTTGTTATAAAACGTTCATTGCTTGGTTCACAATTTTTTCCAGCTTACAAAAATAGCTTTTTGTCTCTAAATCGATAAAAAATGACAAATTAAATTTAAAAATTTTATATTTGTAATTCGTTGATAATAAGTTTTGTAACATTAACAGAAATAGCCATGAGATCAATGTTAAAACGATTGCGCTCCTCTTACACCGGCCTTGGTTTCGCCATTTTGCTTGCTACTTTCGTGCTCTTTTCGTCCTGTAATACAGGAAACAATCAACCTGCACAAAAGTTTCAGGTAGCTCATCCCGAATGGTCGTACAATGCAACCATTTATGAAGTAAACCTTAGGCAATATACACCAAGTGGCACCTTAACGGAGTTTAAGAGCCATATACCTGAATTGAAAAAGCTTGGTGTAAAGATTATCTGGTTTATGCCAATTTATCCCATTGGCGAGGTTAACAGAAAGGGAACATTGGGAAGTTACTATTCAATTAAGGATTACCTGAAGGTAAATCCTGAGTTTGGGACCATGGAGGATTTTAAGGACGTGGTTAAAATGTTGCATGAAAACGGCATGAAGGTTATACTCGATTGGGTTGCCAACCATACCTCGTGGGATAACACTCTTATTACTGAGCACCCCGACTGGTATAAGCACGATTCTACCGGCAAAATTGTTTCTCCTTTCGACTGGACTGATGTGGCACAGCTAGATTACTCAAAGCCAGAGCTGCAGAAGTATATGATTGGTGCCATGAAGTTTTGGCTTACTAATGCCGATGTTGATGGATTCCGTTGCGATGTTGCTGGAATGGTTCCAACTCCATTTTGGAATGAGGCACGTGCAGAGCTGGATAAGGTAAAACCGGTGTTTATGCTGGCAGAAGCAGAACAACCTGATTTGCAAGAGTATGCTTTTGATATGACCTACTCATGGGAATTCCATAATATTATGAATGCAATAGCTCAAGGCAAGGATTCCATTCCACAGCTAGATTCCTGCTTTCAAAAAGAGCTGGTAACCTACCCAAAGAATGCCTTTCGCATGCGATTTATCACCAACCATGACGAGAATAGCTGGAATGGTTCTGAGTTTGAACGGATGGGCGATGCAGTTAAGGCTATGGCAGCTCTTACCTTTGTGGTTCCCGGTATGCCCTTAATTTATAGTGGCCAGGAAGTTGGGATGCAAAAGCGGCTTCGCTTTTTCGACAAAGATACTATTCAGTGGGTTGATAATGCATGGTTCCCATTCTACCAAAAGTTGGTGGAGCTTAAAGCCACTAACCCTGCTTTACAATGTGGTGAAAAGGGGGCAGATATGTTCCGTATCTTATCTCCAAACAAAAAAATCTACGCCTTTACTCGCGAAAATGAGCAGGGGAAAGTTCTGGCTATCTTTAACTTCAGCAAGGAGAAGCAAACCTTTACCCTTGATAATGAAGCCTTGGCTGGGCATTATGTTGATCTGTTTGCAGATAAAGCTGCAGAGATAGATCTTACGGCAAAAGCAGATTTTACGCTCGAACCTTGGAGCTTTCTTATCTATGTAAAGAAATAGACTATTCTAAAACTTAATGAAAAGGGGGTGTTTACGCATCCCCTTTTTTGTATTATTGTTCCCTTTGGCTTATAACACAAAGGCATAATAGTGTTTAAAAGCAGGTTGAGCATAAAAACACCATAATGAGGCAGTTGTTTGTTCTTATAAATCGTATCGGTTTTATATTTTTGCAACTGTAATTACAATTGTAGAAAAAGTTGTTCCACGATAATAGAATGTAAAATTGAACAGATGAAACCACTTAACGTAAAAGGAAAAGTTCATTGGATTGGGGTGAACGACAGAAGAAAGCATCTCTTCGAAAATCTGTGGCCATTGGACCATGGCGTTGCATACAATTGTTACCTTATTCTGGATAGCCAAACAGCGCTGGTCGATACGGTTGAGTTCCGATCGGGAGGGGATTTTGTATCGAAGGTGGAAAATCTACTCAATGGCCGAACGCTGGACTACCTTATTATTAACCACATGGAACCCGATCATTCTGGTGAAATAATGTCGATTATTAGTAGATATCCAAAAGTAAAGTTGGTTGGAAATCTTAAGACCTTTAAGATAGTAGAAGCCTATTGGGGCATTAAAGATAACCTTTATATGGTTGAAGATGGTCATGCGCTTGATCTTGGTTACCACAAGCTTAAATTTGTGATGACCCCTTGGGTTCACTGGCCTGAAACCATGATGACATTTGACGAAACCGATGGAATTTTATTTTCTGGCGATGCCTTTGGTTCGTTCGGCACCTTAGATGGTGGCGTTTTTGACGATGAAATCAACTTCGATTTTTATGAGGAAGAGATGCGTCGCTACTACTCCAACATTGTTGGAAAATATAGCAATATGGTGCAAAAGGCCTTTAAAAAATTGGAGGGCATGCCGGTTAAGGCCGTTTGTCCAACCCATGGCCCGGTTTGGCGCACTAGCCCTGAAAAAGTTCTTGACCTCTACGATAAGTGGAGCAAATATGAAACGGAGGAAGGTGTAGTCATTATTTATGCCTCAATGTATGGTTCTACCGAGGAACTTGCAGATCATATTGCCCGGCAGTTGGTGGAAAATGGAATTAAGAATGTTCGAGTTTTTGACGTGTCAAAGACGCATATTTCACACCTGATAAATGCAATCTGGAAGTATAAGGGTGTGATTTTGGGTAGCGTTGCCTACAACTCCGAAATGTTTCCTCTCATGGAGCAGTTAACTAGGGATTTGGAACATATGGCTGTTAAGGATCACCTTTTGGGCATTTTTGGCTCTTATAGCTGGAATGGGGGCGGTGCCAGAAGCTTGTTTAAATTCTCGGAGAGTATTGAATG
Organism: Williamwhitmania sp.; assembly: GCA_035530955.1. GTDB lineage: Bacteria > Bacteroidota > Bacteroidia > Bacteroidales > Williamwhitmaniaceae > Williamwhitmania. Next base: position 5,883 of record DATKTT010000139.1, read on the forward strand.
GGAGCTGGTTGCTGAACCAGTAGATATCTATGGAATGCCAAATGAAGAAAAGTTCGAAAGGTGTAGTTCCGTTGCCGCCGGTATGGCCAATAGGTTAAAAGCATTACGTAAGTAAGTTTCAACATCCTTTATTATTGTATCGTGGCCGATTTTATAAATATTCCCCCGGGAGTTACTTTTGAGTCGTCGCTGCTAGTAACCGAAAACGATTTGGCAAAAAGATATGGCTCGGGTATGGTAGATGTTTTTGCCACGCCGGCTATGATTGCGCTAATGGAAAACGCCTGTATGAATGCGGTTGCTCCTTTTCTTCCTGTTGGTTATGGAACCGTAGGGGTGGAGGTTAATGTTACTCATACAAAGCCAACACCAATAGGCTGTCACGTGGTGTGCAAGGCATCCCTTGTAAGTATTGATGGCCGAAGGCTACAGTTTGAAGTCATTGCCAATGATGATGAGGGAGAAATAGGGAAGGGGAGTCATAGCCGATTCATTGTAGATATGGATAAGTTTTTACAAAAACTTAAAAAATAGTTGGATTATACAAAGGGCAGGTATTGTTTCCTGCCTTTTTTGTATATTTAAGAACAAAAAAACGCACCTGAATAATCCGATTTCTCTTCTCTTGTTTATAAATGGATTAATGTTTCATAAAAACATATCCACCATTAAACAAAATTTTTAACATGGAAAAACAGCCATTTTTTGGTCACGAAAAGTTTACGGTTCACTCCTCATCTGTGGATTTTTCGAAAAGGTTAACTGCAGTGGCATTGCTGGAACTCTTTCAGGAAAGTGCCTGTCTGCATTCCGATAGCCTTGGTGTTGGTCGCAATTATTTAAATGATAAGGGCTTATTCTGGGCTTTAAGCCGCATTACAATTGAACTAGGACAAATGCCTGAAAGGGGGGATGAGGTTGTGGTAAAGACTTGGCCAAAGGCCATGGACTCTGTTTTCTCCTATCGTGATTTTTTAATGCTAGACCTGAAAGATGAAGAAGTTCCTTTAGCTAAGGCCACTTCAGTTTATGTTCTTCTAGACACTGCTACTCGGCGTCCTCAAAATATCGAATCCTATACCGCTTCTTTTCCTCTTGTTACTAGTGAAAATGCTATTGAAACTCGCCCTGATAAAATTGATGCTTTGCCCTGCGCCTGGAACTACTCCAAGGGAGTTGTTCGATACGGTGACATCGATATGAATGGGCAAGTAAACGTCATTAAATATTTGGATTGGATTTTGGATAGCTATAATTGGGAGCATCATCAAAGTAATATTCTCGAAAAGGTTGAGCTTAACTATATTGCGGATGCTCTCTGTGGAGAAGCATATGTGGTTAACATGGCCTCGAAGGGACGAGGCGTTTATCTTAACAACGTAGTTAGAGAGGAAGACCAGAAAGAATTAGTTCGAGCAAGGATTCAATGGGCAAAGCGTTAAATACCTCTATACAATGCAGCTATCACTTTCCGATCTAGACCAACTTAAGCAAAATGGTATTTCACCAGAGAAACTTGAAACCCAGCTAACCAATTTTGAAAAAGGATTTCCTTTTATGGAAATTGTAGCTCCTGCTACTGTTGGCAATGGTATTATGTCCATTAACGATTCAGCAAGAGTTAATTCTATTGAGCGTTACAAACGCTATGGTGGCGCAAGGCTGAAATTTGTTCCGGCATCGGGCGCAGCAACCCGGATGTTTAAAGACCTGTTTGAATGCCTGGATGAAATAAAGAAAGGACAAGCCATATTTGACGATAGGTCGCTCAACTCGGCGTATGCCTTCTTTGAGCGGATTCGCAACTTTGCTTTCTACCCAGAGTTAGCCAAGAATCTAAAAATAAAGGGGCACCAAGTGGATGCATTGCTGCAACAAAAAAAGTATGGCACTATTCTGGAAGTCTTGCTAAATAAGGATGGCATGAACTATGGAACGCTGCCCAAGGGGTTGTTAAAGTTTCATTCCTACGGCGATACTAGCCGGACAGCCGTAGAGGAACATTTGGTTGAGGGGACACTTTATGCTCGCCAATCCTCCGGTAGCGTGCCAATTCACCTTACTGTTTCGCCGGAGCATATCGACGGCTTTACGCAAAAACTACGTGAGGTTACTGCATTCTATGAAAACAAGTTCGGGGTCTCCTTCCGTGTCTCGTTTTCGGTTCAAAAGAAGTCCACCGACACCATTGCTGTTGATGTGGATAATAAACCCTTTAGAGAACCCAATGGAAAAATGCTTTTTCGACCAGGTGGTCATGGCGCGCTTCTCGATAACCTGAACGATCAGGATGAGCCATTAATCTTTATAAAAAACATTGACAACGTTGTTCCTGACCATTTAAAAGCTGAAACGGTAGATTATAAGATGGTAATTGCTGGATTGCTTCTAGAGGTGAAGGAGTTGGTACATTCTATATTACAAAAAGTTTCTAACAATGAGTTTGCTGAGGCTGAGTTCATGAAAGCACAACAAACTCTGCTTCATCGATACTTTATTAAGTTGCCAGAACGGTCTGCTTATGAAAATTCCCATTTGTGGGCAAATGCCTTAGTCGAATTCCTTGATAAGCCAATTCGAGTGTGCGGCATGGTTAGAAATGAAGGTGAACCTGGTGGTGGACCTTTTTGGGTAGTTGCGAAGGATGGGCAACAAACCCTTCAAATTGTTGAGAGTTCACAAATCGACCTCAAAAACAGAAATCAAAAGGAGATATTTTCTCGTTCTACTCATTTTAACCCAGTGGACTTAGTTTGTTGGACTCACAATTTTGAAAATAAGAAGTTTGATCTCGAGCAATTTAGCGATCCAGAGACAGGGTTTATTGCCCAGAAGTCCAAGGATGGGAGAATCCTAAAGGCACAAGAGCTCCCTGGCCTATGGAATGGCGCAATGGCCAAGTGGTTAACTCTTTTCGTTGAAGTGCCGTTAATCACTTTCAACCCTGTAAAATCGGTAAATGATCTTCTGCGACCTGAGCATCAGCCAAATCCTCATAATTAGCTCGCAGTATCAGTTTCAGTAGTTGCTGAGAACACTGACAAAACGGTAAGTGCCGATGACACTAGTTCTTCAACCTGTTCAATTTCAGGTCAAGTTTTAGATCAAACTACTGGTGTGGGGTTGTAGTAAAAGTTGATGGTGCTGACAAGGTTACCTACACCGATTTCGATGGCAAGTTTGCTTCTATAGAGGATGAATATTGGTGCGTGTTTTATTGAAAATCGTCGAAGGATATCTGATGTCTTCAAGAAATAGTCCATGCGCAGGCACTGAGGTACTCGCTGCGCCACGATTTTTCTCCTCTGCAATTTCTATTAGTTGCTCAGGCGAAATCCTCCCGCGCCCTACATCTATCAGCGTACCGACAATTGCCCTAACCATGTTTCTCAGGAAGCGATCGGCGGTGATTGTGAATACGAGCAAATTTTCATTTTCTCTATGCCAGTGCGCTTTGTAAACCTTGCAAATGTTTGTTTTATTATCAGAATGAAGCTTGGCAAAGCTCGTAAAATCATTCATTGGTAGCAGCAAATCAGCCGCTAGATTCATTTTGTGTTCGTCAACATGCTGAGAAAAATAGTAGGCGAATCTGCTATTAAAAGGATTTTTGTGCTGGGAAAGGTAGTAGCGGTATGTACGCTCAACGGCATCGAATCGTGCATGTGCATTTGGGGAAACAGGTGAAATGCTGAAAACAGCGATACTGCTTGGAAGAACTTTATTTAGCTGATACTTTGTTTTTTCTAGATCAATATCTGTTGCAGAAGCATTAAAATGGGCTACAAAATAGCTGGCATGCACTCCTGCATCGGTCCTACCACAGCCAACTGTTTCCACATTTTCACGAAATATTGTGGAAAGTTTGCTATCTAAAACTTGCTGCACACCAATACCATTTAGCTGCGCTTGCCAGCCAACATACTCTGATCCATCGAAAGAAAGCTCAATGAAATACCGCCCCACTGCTCTGATTGAAAAAGTTATGGTAAAATTACATAATTAGGACCAGACACCTTCACTTTAGAACCGAGCAAAGTTAAAAAATCACAAAAGGCTTCATTATTCAGCGTGTTTAATGCTTTTTAACGGTCGTTAACACCAATAAGTAGTTAATAATTGCAAATTTGTAATCGTTATAATTAAATCCTTAGAATTCTCAGCATTATGGGAGAAATGGTTAACATTAAAGAGCTCAACGAACGCATTCAGCACGAAAGCTCGTTTGTTGA
>DATKTT010000140.1:0-4973 GCA_035530955.1 Williamwhitmania sp.
TTTCCTTTTGGACCAAAGGTGGCATAACGAACAATGCCGTATTGCCCAGACGGAGAGATGCTGATGCTGGAAATCTGTTCCGCGCCGATCACGTCGTTGAGAGTTATTGGTCGTTCCGGTAATATTGAAATGGCCACGGCATTTGCATCATACTCCTTATTGGGGGTAAGCACTGCCTTTAGAGCAATGGAGTTGGAGTCGGACGGGGTGCTTAGCAGCTTAACCTCTACGAGATATTTTTCCTTTTCTAGCGTTAACGAAGCGTCTGCCGATTTTGACTTGTCCACCTCTTTTTCTGCGGAACTTTTGTCGGCCACCTTTTTTCCGTCAAGGTAAACCTCAACCCTGTTTGGGGTTTGAATGGATAGCTTTCCTTTGAAAAACTGGTTTGGCTCTATGTAAAAAGCAAAGGTGTGGAGCGTTGTACCTGCTGTATTTGTTAGGGTAACCCAGCCAGCAGTATCGGCTTTTAGTGTCTCCCACTTTAGGTTTTCTCCTATTGAGGCACCTGCTCTGGGTGTGGACTCATCTGCCTTAAAATCATCTGTTTTAAGAAACATTTGAACCTCAAATGCTTTTCCATCGGTATTCTTTACATCCGAAAATACGGGTTTTTTTAGCTCAACTGGCCCCATGTGGAGAAGCTCTGGAATCACAATCTTTTCTTGGGCCATGGCAGTAATACCAATGGCTAAAAATGAAAGTGCTAGAACGATTTTTTTCATTTTATTGTTTAGTTGGTTACTAAATAGATGTTGGAAGCACCGAATGGTTTATTCTGGTTAATTTCTAATCTGGATTTGCCAATTGAAAGTTAGCTCATAAAAAAACTCCACATAAAATTTGCGGAGTTTTTAACAACGTGTCAACTCGTTATTGTTTAGAGTGCCTCTGTTTCAACAATTTTTGCAAGTATTTCAGAATAGGGAATTAGCAGGTAGGTTTTTCCGTCGAGCTCAACCTCGTTACCGCTGTATTGCTTAAAAACTACGGTATCGCCAACGGCTATTTCAGCACCGTCAATATTTCCTACGGCAACAACCTTGGCCCATTGAGGTTTTTCCTTTGCCGAATCGGGAATAATAATGCCTGAAGCGGTTCTCAATTCCTCTTTGTTATTGGTAAGATCGAGAATTACATTTTGGTTAACTGGAACTAACTCTTTCATTGTCATGATTATATCAGTTTATAGTTGTTGTTATTGTGCATTTACGCCAAGGAGTCTACTCAGCTTTGCTTGGTCGAATCCTACTACCCATTCACCATTTATGCGGGTTTGTGGAACACCTCGTTGGCCTGTAGCCCTAACCATCTCTTCGCCTGCGGACTGGTTTCTTGAAACGTCGATATCGGTAAAGGGAATTCCATTTTTTCTAAGGTAACCTTTGAGAGTATTGCACCAGGAACAGGTGGGAGTGGAGTAAACCGTTACGCTTTTTTTCTGTTCTCCATTTGTGGTGGCATAGGCTGCACTCTCGAAAAGAGTTTTAAAGAACCCAACATCGTTGCACCCCTTAACCACGTCCTTTTTTACTCCTTTTTCGAAAACCACCAGTGCTGGTGCTGAGGTAATTTCCAGCACAGGATGAATATCCGATACCTGTGTGGCATCAGCGGTAAAGACTTTGGTGTCCTTTACCATTTTTGCAGCCTCGGCAATTGTGTTGTAGGCACAATCGCTTACGGCTGTTCCTTTTTTGTAGATAAGCAGGTAGTGCTTATTTAGCCCTTCAGATTGTTGCCTGAAATCGTTGAGAGAATTTACTGTTATCATGGCTCTTGTTGTTTTGTTGTTCGTAATCTAGTTGCGACTATCCTATTTTTTATTCAGTCTTTAAGGTCGTCGTTCATAGCTGTAGTACCAGAAATAAGTTTGAATTATCTTTCCACGATGATTTTTTGGTTACCATTTGCATGAACATAATGCCTAAAAAGTTGCATGTTACCTAAGCATTTGACGATTAATTTAACTTGCGAACTTCTCATTAGATGGTTGAATTATCACAATTCGCAGGTTGTATTTTGTCGTCGATTTCTTTCTTAACTATAAATATTATGCCAAAGTATATTTATATGACAATAAATACATATACTCTGAATTCATTGCTAAATATGTGCCATTATGACACAATGCTTCACCTCCAAAGAGGTCTAGTTATCTAAATTGAGTTTGCCTCATTGATGGCAGATGAAACTTCTTCCTACTTATATACCTGTGCCAATGTTTTTAAAATAATTAATAAGGTTATATATTAGATGAAAATTTACCAAGGTTATCGTATGCGTAATTGGCTATATTCGATAGTGTTAGTGCTAACAGTTGGAGGTTGTGGCAATAATTCAATGCCAAAGATGAATCTGTCGGATCCTGCTCTGGAGCAAATATTTCCCGCAAAAGAGATTGGGGGGTTGGATAAAATTATTCGTTTTATGGATAGTACTGCATTTGCGGGATGCAACTGCAACAGTATTTCGCAGGCATACACTAATCTGCGATATACCCCAGAAATATTCAACCAGGTTCAGTTTGACGCACTTATGGAAGATATGAAGCAGGTAGGGTTGTACCAGACATTTTGGACAGTTCGTCAGGTTAATGACAGTGTCAAATCTGTTTACCTGGATTTCAACATGAATGGGAATCTTTTTAAACTCATCGAGCGGCTTAGTAATGATGATGACGTTGCTCGAGAATACTACGGTTATCTTATGCGTGACATGGATATTTCTCCATCGCTAGAGGTAATGTTCCCCAACGATTTTCCAACAATAGATGTCAAGCGACCTGCAATTCGACTCTTAATTGCGTCCCACCTACTGTTTATGCGTGAATCTAAGAAATTTGCAAAAAAGGAGCCTATTCAATATCGTATCCAAGATACAAATAGTGACTAGTTTGCATCTTTTTGCTTTTCTATAAAATAAAGAGACCGCCCAAGGGGCGGTCTCTTTTCAATATTGCTACTTAATATCGTTAATTGCCTTTTCAGCGGCCTTTAGGGTTGGTTTCCCCGATATTTCTGAGCCAACGGCTCCCTTCATCCACAGCTGCGGAATTAGTCTACCTTGGCTATAAATCCTAATTATTTCGTTTGCAAAGTTCTTCCCTGCAATTTGTTGCTCAATCTGAAAATCGGCTAAATAACCAATTGGATAGGCGCTAAGGTAAAGCGGGCTATCTATCATGTGGCTATAGATGGCTAAAATAGTCTCATCCTTGGTGCCAAAAATCTCGGCATAGTATTTATTCCAAATATCCTTAGCAATGGATATGGTTGCTTCCTTCAACTCGGCAGCCGTTGCTTCAGGGTGGGCATAGAGCCATTTCCACACGTTCATATCTACCAGCGAAACACCCATAATCTCATAGCACGACCAAGCATTATCGAGCGCTAGCATATCATTCTTTTCTTTGCCTTGCCCCTTAATACCGAGCAGGTCGAGGTCACGTTTCTGAAAAATAAATGCCAACGCTTCGGTAAGGGCTGTATTTGGAACATGCGACATCATGTAATTATCTACCATATCCATAGTAATGGTTTGCTCCACCGTGTGACCAAACTCGTGAACGGCAATGTTATAGCCCTTATAGTCCATTCCATTTTTGCCAATTCGAGTGCGGAGAAGAGAAACGTCTCCAGGCATTTCGGTGCCCCAAGCATGACCCGCCCCACGGGAGCTTTCAACCAGGACATGGGAGGCAATAAAGTCAGCCTTTTCCTTAGTAAAGCCAAGTTTCTTTAGAATATTTGGCAAGTCTTTCTGCACCGCGGCCGTATTAGGGTATTTCTTTTGGGTCATTGCGGTTAGCTTGGCTTCGTCCATCGAACCCCTTGCTTTGAATCCATCGTACCAAATGTCAAACGGTTGCAATGGTCGGCCAAGGCGTTTGCTGATAAGTTTACCCATCTCCTGAATGGTGGGTGAAGTGATAAAGTTTATGAATATTTTTTCCACATCGGCCTGCGGAATCTCCATCTGCTGCTCAAAATTGCGTTGTATGTAGGTTGGATAGTCGGGGCTAAAGTTGTCCACGGCCTGCATGGCGTGAAAATTGTCGAGCAGCACTTGGTAGCGCTTTTCAAGTTCTGGTGTTGACTCTATGGTTTTTCCATTCAAAGTCAAAACATTTGTATAGGGATCCCAGCTGCAGCTGTCCTTGTTGATTACCTGCGTAGGAATAGTTTGATCTATGATCCTTTTCATAACTGCATAAATCAGCTGCTGGTTTTCAAGACCACTCTCCTTATTGGCGTACTGCGATTTTAGCTCATCGCGAAGACCCCAATGCGAAATAAGCTTCATGTCAGAGGGGAAGGGGCTTTGACCATTCTTGTCGATCAGCTTTCCCATGTAAATGTTGTAGTTGGAAATATAGGTATCAGCCGCCGTTAGCTTATCGGAGGCATTCTGCTGAACATCGGCAGGCACTCTTGAGGAGAACATGTCGCCCATTCTGGCATAGGCCCACTCATGCCTGCTCCACTTGGGTCCAAGTTCAGTTTTTTCCTTTAGGCTATAGAAGGGGAAGTTGAGGATAGTGATAAAGGCAATGCGGTTGCTAAAGAAATCGTCGGTGAAGTGGGCTGAAGGATTAAATGCTCCAAACAGTTCGTCGATTGGGGTAATTACATCACCTCTATCGAGCTGTAGTGGACGCTGCAACTCCTTGTTAATTTTGGAATAGCTGCCATTAAGCACTTCAAATCCATGGGATAGCTTTGTGAAAAGTTTTTCCCGTGAATCAGCATTCCCTTGATAGTTGTTCATGCAGAAGGAGATGAAGTCACTTTCGTTCCCATCGGTTGATTGCCAAAGGGCAGCAACTTGTCTAACGCCTTTATCAATAAAGACTTTTTGAGCATCACCGTTTTTAACGACAAGCGAGTCAATTACTTTAGAAACAACCTTCTGATCCATTGTTTTTGACGATTGATTTACCTCTTCCTGGTTTGTTTTACAGCTGGAAAGTA
>DATKTT010000141.1:0-4382 GCA_035530955.1 Williamwhitmania sp.
AAAAAACTATTTTGGTATATACTACATTACCGATTCGTACGAAATTAGCCTCTCGGGAAAAGAAAATTTTCAGTTTAAAGTCAATAACGTTTACCTCTTCTATGGAAGAAGAATTGAATGGGATAAACTTTTTTCGAGGCCACCTGCTCCAACACCATAAAGAAAAACACATGCAGTTTTTCAATTAAAAACACTGCTACAGTAAAGCAGATGCTACAAATAAATATAGTCCAAGTCCATAAATATCTTCTGGCACAAAGCGCTACATTACCATATAAAAGCTGATACTTCAGAAAATATCTTTAGCTTTCCCACGATGCTTAACATAACAACTAATACAGAATTAAAACTTACATGGTAAACATTAAAAATCCGAAACTAAGACGGCCGCTTTCAAACCAACTGTTCGCAACTGATTTGGAAGTCACCTTTCATACTCCTAACAGGGATTTAGAATAGGGTTATATGAGGAAAAACAACTTCTTTGGCACCTAATATTTTGCTCGACAGCTATGCCATTCAACTCAAGGGAAAGTAAGATTTAACCTATCTTTGGGGAAATTTCAATATCTATTATGGAAAGCGATTCAATGCCGAAAAAATCTTTGGCAAGTCAAAATTTGCCAATCGCTATTTATAACGGAACCGTTGTAACCACCGATGGACTCTATCGAATATCGCCCCTATCGGTTGAGGCTGCCAAAGTGCTTGCGGGTAAACATCAACTTATTTCGGCAATTGGCCATCAGGCAGCAGCCGATTTGCTTAGCGAACTTTTACTTACAAACATTTCGCCAAACAGAATTCAGTTTACCCAACAGGTAGGGCAGCTGGCAATTGCTCTTAAGCTCAACCAACGACCACCAGAAGGCGTCATTCTTTCTAAGGAGGAGATGCTCGAGATCGGCTTCACCCTAAAACTAATAGAGCGGATTGAATGATAATCCATAATTCTGCATTGAGTACGCAACGTGAATACGGACAAGCTGTGTATTGCCACCAACGATAGCACTTCTAAGCCAGACCTGCAAAAAGATTGCTACCTTTGTCAACCAAAAAACATTGCGGTTGATGAGTAAAAAAACGTTTCCCGAAACCTTGCTTTATCACTGGGCAAGGCAGTTTATAGGTTCAAGTTTTAGCTTTACACTCAACATGGGCATAGCATCTACTGTTGGTCTTGCGTACTCCTTTAAGCTAACTACCTCACCTGTCCTGCTAGGACTGTTTGGGCTTTTAAACCCAGCATTCCTCACCATATGTGTATATCGGTTCATGGGAGAACTACCTGAAGGATTCAGTATTGGAGGCATATCACTAAGCGCCTTTTCTGGAGCAAAAAAAGGGCTCATGCTCTTTGGCGACCTTACAATTATTGTAGCACTTGCTACTCTTATTTTCTTCGGTGTGCTCAACTACTTCTTCTTTCGTTTTTTATTACTGTTCATCCTACCCATAATGCTCTTGGTTGGCCTTCGATTTTTATATTCAATTTTCGTTATCGACCAGCAAAATAAATCGTAACAAGTTTCTCTCTCCCATTTGAAATATAAAACATGTCGTGGATTTACCTTGTCGTTGCAGGCTTCTTTGAAGTAAGTTTTACCACCTGTCTGAAGTATTCCAATAATTTTTCTGACTGGCGTTGGTCCGTTGGTTTTTTTATTAGCATTACCATGAGCTTTCTGCTGCTCAATAAGGCTATTCAAACCATTCCAATGGGCACAGCTTACGCGGTGTGGACCGGCATTGGTGCAGCCGGAACTGCTATTTTAGGGATATTGCTATTTAAAGAATCATACGAAACGTTGAGGTTAATTTTTATTACCCTTTTAATTGGTTCAATAATTGGACTCCGGCTGGTGTCGAAACATTGATATAAACATCCTGTAGTGGAGATGTTTTAGCATTCCATTTTTTCTTACTTTTACTAACTGACAGCAAAAAAGAAATTTTCAATCAGCTACACCCTTATCCATAACCAATGATGCGTAAGGTAATAGCATGAGAATAGATAAATAGGTTTGTGGTTCAACACACTAAAATATTATCATTCAGATGAAATCAAACTTGGGTGAGCTTATTGCTGAGTTACTTCGCAGAAACAACCGGGTTTCACTTCCCGGCTTGGGAGCATTTGTAGCCAAATACAAACCAGCCATCATCGACGAAGCAACGCTAGTGATTACCCCTCCCACCAAGGAAATTTCCTTTAGCAAAGAGGAAACGTGGAACGATAAGCTACTCGAAAACCTTGTTGCCGAGCAGGAAGGCCTTACACCTGAAACTGCAGCAATAGCGGTTGGCGAATTAGTCGAGCAGATAAAAGAAACCTTGGACAATGAGAATAAATACATCATTGAAGGCTTGGGAATTCTTGTTAAAGATGGCGGGGATTTTAGCTTCAAAATTGAAGAAGGACTTAATCTATTGCCCGATGCCTATGGATTGGAGTCAATAGTTTTACAAAAAAATTCATCCGAGAAAGAAACCGCAAGCGAAAAGCCTAAGGAAATATCGCCAAAACCCAATTTAGTTCCTCCAGCAAGAATAGTTACAAGAAAAGGGGGATCAAGCGTTATCTGGGTTGCTGCAATCTCCCTCATTGCCATTGCCTGTATGGTTCTCTGGCTCTTTACCGACATTTTCACGCCACAGCAAGTGCCAACATCTCCTATGGTTAGCCAGGCTCAACCTGCCATAGATTCAACCGCTCAAGATAGCATTGCAGCCGATACTTCCGAAAAAGCAAATGTTGAAGAGGTAATAAACACTCAAACGGAGAAGAAAAAAGCACTCTACTACGAGGAGCCAAAAAGTTCGGCCAACGCAGAAAAGGTATTCTACATCATTGCTGGAAGTTTCACTAAAGAGCGAAACGCCGAAAGGTTAAAATCCTCGCTTGAAAAGAAGGGATTCAAACCGGAGATACTTACCGTAGATGGACCAGTATACCGTGTTTCCATGTTTAGCTTCACCAACAGAAACCGTGCCCTTGAGGAGCTGGCACGTTTGCGAGACGAAAATAAGCAGATGAATATCTGGCTTCTAGGACTCTAACCCATCAGCAAACAACAACATAGGCAAACTGCCTAACTCCCTTGTTTAAATACGAAGTTCCAATGTTCGTATTGGAGACATTGAGCGTTATTTCTAACCTATCCATCACAGGGAAAGCACGCTGAAGAATATTTTGGCCAAAGAGGCAATTCGGATAACAGTTTATAACCGTATTGAGGCATGTGGTAACAATCGCACAATAAAACTGTAATTCCTGTTTAAAATCATTAATTTTCGTCTTCACTCAAATTGAAAAAAAGTTACTTTTGTAGCGCTTAGTTTAGCAACTAGCTATTATTAATTGTTCCCTTTCCAACAACTAACCTACAAATAATCGGGTAATGAAGAATATCCTTGTTCTTGGTGCCGGCGGCCAAATTGGTTCGGAACTTGTTCCATACCTTCGAAATATTTACGGGAGCAACCATGTGGTTGCAGCAGACCTCAACTGCGCTCCATGCATCAAGTTGGGCGAAGTGGGTCCGCTAGAAGAGCTGGATGCCTTAGACGCAAAAAAGTTTGCCGAAATCGTAAAAAAATATAACATCGACGCCATTTACAACCTTGTTGCACTACTATCGGCAACTGGTGAGAAAAACCCTCAGCTGGCTTGGAAGATTAACATGGGAGCGCTTATCAACTCTCTGGAGATTGCCCGCGAAAACAGCTGCGCAGTTTTCACCCCCAGCTCCATTGGTGCCTTTGGAAACAACACTCCGCACGATGGCACACCGCAGGACACCATTATGCGCCCATCAACCATTTATGGTGTATGCAAGGTTACTGGCGAATTGATGAGCGACTACTATCACTCCCGCTTTGGTGTGGATGCCAGAAGCGTTCGATTTCCTGGTATTATCTCAAACGTAACGCTACCCGGCGGTGGAACCACCGATTATGCCGTAGAGATATACTATGCAGCCATTAAGGAAAAGCGCTTCACTTGTCCTTTGCCTGAGGGAACTTTTCTCGATATGATGTACATGCCCGACGCGCTCAAAGCTTGTGTGCAGCTCATGGAGGCCGACCCATCTAAGTTAAAACATAGAAACTCCTTCAACATTACTGCCATGAGCTTTGAGCCATCGCAAGTATACGCTGCCATCAAGAAGCGTATACCTGAATTTGCCATGGACTACAATGTTGATGCGGTAAAGAAAACCATTGCCGAAAGTTGGCCTAACTACATGGACGACACCTGTGCGCGTGAAGAGTGGGGATGGAGCCCCGTTTGGAATCTTGAAACCATGACTGACGACATGCTGCAAGTTATTGCCGAAAAACACAAAAAAGGAATACTAAAATAAATCAGCTAGGTTAAC
>DATKTT010000142.1:0-5518 GCA_035530955.1 Williamwhitmania sp.
AAGCTGAGGTGCTTGGCACAAAAAAGAAAATTATTACATTTGCACCGCAATAAAATGCGGCACTGACCTATGGTGTAACGGCAGCACTACTGATTTTGGTTCAGTTAGCCCAGGTTCGAATCCTGGTAGGTCAACAAAAAAACCCCGATTTCTCGGGGTTTTTTTATAGGTCAACACTACGGGTTAAATATTCGGAGTAATTCTTAATTTTTGGCTGGTAAGCCTCGGTTAGCAACGGCGATGAGATAATAAAATCAGCCGTTGATCGATTACTGGCAGTAGGAATATTATAAAGAACCGCAATTCGTAACAGCGCCTTGATGTCCACGTCGTGTGGCTGCTGCTCCATGGGATCCCAAAAGAAAATGAGCATATCAACCTTCCCCTCTGCAATCATGGCACCAAGCTGCTGATCGCCACCAAGAGGTCCAGACTTCAACTTTGCTATCTTAAGTCCCTTCGAGGCATGACCCTCCTTGAAGTGTATGGCTTCTTCAATTAACTTTCCCGTTGTTCCAGTGCAAATAAGATCGTGACGCAACAACTCTGTTGAGTTCCACTCAACCCACTCTATCATATCCTTCTTGCGATTGTCGTGTGCAACCAACGCAATGGTTTTTTTTGCTTCCATCTCTAAAATTTATTTATACCTAATAAAAACATGTTGCAAATTTACGCTATTCCGACCACTATTGTCGCTTTTATCAGCTAAGAGACCATTAATTATTCCGGTAACGATTGCAAAAAACAACAGGAATGTTTTAATCATACAATTGACATAGAAGAGAATATCCCAAAATCGTAATATATTATGGTGAAAATGTTTATCAGGTGTTCATTTTCGAACACGGATTGTTCGTTTTTGTTCATTTTCATTCATTTTCCATGCGATTTACAGGCATAATTTTTTCCTAGATAACTACAGTTCTGAGTATTGTAATATTTGGCTTAATGGTTGTAAAAAATATTTAACCAAATACGGGAGCTATTGCGATTGCAAAAAATGCACATCCAATGATAAAGAATTACATTATTACTGCGCTACGGAACATCAGCCGATCCAAATTTTACTCATTAATCAACATCGTTGGGCTTTCCACGGGCATCCTCGCGGCAATACTTATCATTCTTTACGTTAAGGACGAGCTTGGTTATGATAAGTTTTATAAGAACCACGAAAGAATTTTTCGAATAGAATCCCGCTTCAATATTGGCGGCAGTGAAGATATTGTGGCCGTAACCTCCCCTGCCATTGGGCCAATGCTTGCTCAGGAATTCCCCCAGGTTGAAAAATTTGTTCGTTTATCCAGTTTTAGAGACAACGAGCTATCTTACAACGGAAAAAAGTTCGAAATTAAGCAGGGGTATTGGGTTGATACCTCCTTTTTTGATGTGTTCAACCAGCAGTTTATTGCTGGTGACCCCGCCAATGCCTTAACACAGCCGAATGCAGTTGTGCTAACCGCATCAATAGCCAACCAAATGTTTGGAAGTTCTCCAGCCGTGGGGAAAACCATCACAACACCCGACAATCAGAATTTTACGGTAACGGCCGTAATTCGTGACCTCCCGAAAAACACACACACGAAATTTGACGCCCTCTTTTCGCTCAAAACCATTGAAAAAAGAGCTAGCTCAAATAGGTTCAACAACCTAAATGCAGAGGCCTTCTTTAACATAAACGTATACACATTTGTGCTCCTAAGGCAACCGTCCGACATCGATTCTATTCTGGCCAAAAACGACTACCTCTACCAAAAGTATATGGCCTCCGTGGGCGAAAAGCTCAACGCCAAGTTTAAGATGGAGGCTCAACCGTTATCAGAACTTCACTTTAGTAAGAAAGAGCTTAAGGGAGATGAGACTGTTGGTAACCGTAAATTGATTATACTCTTTGCGCTGGTGGCCCTCCTCATACTGGTAATTGCGGCAATCAACTACATGAATATGGCAACGGCAAGGTCGGCCAATCGAGCAAAGGAAGTTGGCATACGAAAAGTGCTGGGCGCCCAGAGGTCTAGGCTAGTATTGCAATTTTTGGCGGAATCAGTGATTATATCGCTTGCATCGCTTGCATTGGCATACCTTGCAGCCGAAGCTATTATAGATCCCTTCAATGCCCTGACGGGAAAAAATATTACAAGGGCTGAATTATACCAGCCACTAGTTCTTGGGCTAAGCTTTGCAGTAGCCATTTTTATTGGGCTTGTATCGGGCAGCTATCCAGCAGGCTATCTCTCTTCGTTCAATCCAATAGAGGTTCTGAAGGGCAAGGCATCCACATCATCGAGCAAAGTATTACTGCGGAAATTACTGGTAGTAGTTCAATTCACCATTTCGGTAATTATGATCATCGGCACCGTGGTGGTAAGCATGCAGCAATCCTATATTCGAAACAAGAACCTTGGTTTCGACTCCAACAATCTTTACGTCTATCGAGAAACAGATACAACCGCCAGAAAAAAAACGGAGTTCATCCGAGACCAGCTGCTCAAGACTCCATATATCGAAGATTTTTCATCGTCCATTACACCCTTAGGAATGGGTAACGACCTGCGCGTATTCAGGGTTGAACAGCAAGCGGAAGGAATGAAAGAGTTTACGGTCGCCGCCTACTATGTTGATTTTGACTTTTTGCGCATGATGAAAATTTCCATCCTCGAAGGACGCTCATTCGAAAAAGGCAATGCATCAGACAGCACTAAAGCATATATTATTAATGAAGCCGCCGCAAAATTTTTTGGATGGAATAAAACCGCTCTTGGTAGGCGGATTTACATGGTTGATGACATTGAAACCAATTCAGACAAAATTGGACAAGTTATTGCGGTGGTAAAAGATTTCCATTTTCAAAGCGTTCACAATGTTATTGAACCATTTATCATAGTTGTTCCCAACTTTCCGCTCCCCAGCATGAATGTGCGCATTAAGCCCGGAAAAGAGAAAGAGGCCTATGCTGCAATCGAAAAGGTGAGAAAAGAGGCCGGTGCAACTACCGACATCAACATTTTTTCTTACAAGGAGCGGCTCAACGAGGATTACGCAGCCGAGGAAAAACTTGGCTGGTTGTTTAGAGTTTTCTCACTGCTAACAATTTTCACCTCCATTCTTGGTTTAATGGGACTAACCTCCTACCTCACCGAGCAAAGAACAAAAGAGATTAGCATACGTAAAGTGATGGGCGCAGAATCGTGGAGCATCACAAAAATGCTGACCTTGGAATATATCAAGCTAGTACTGCTTGCCAACCTTATTGCATGGCCCATTGCCTATATCGCTGCAACGAGTTGGCTTCAGGGGTATGCCTATCGGATAAGCTTTGGTATTTCACCGTTTCATTGGCAAACATTATTCCCATTTGTATTGGCAACCCTAATATCGTTGGTGGTTGCAATAGTTACTGTTGGTTGGCTTGCCAAAAAGGCGGCCGAAACAGATCCAGCCTTTGCTCTAAAGCAGGAGTAAGGTGCTGTCCATGTCCCAAAGGCCGGTGTCCCCCGGCCTTTTTTCATTTTCAGCAAACAAAAAAAAATAAGAAAAAGAATGCCTACCTTTGCGTGCTAATTTTTTGGGATAGATGAGAGATCTAAGGAACATTGCAATTATTGCACACGTTGACCACGGAAAGACCACCTTGGTAGACAAAATGATATTTCAGGCCAAACTGTTTCGGGACAATGAAAAACACGGAGATCTGATTCTAGATAGCAACGACCTTGAACGAGAGCGAGGCATTACCATTCTTGCTAAAAACGTTTCCGTTGCCTATAAGGATGTCAAAATTAACATTATCGATACTCCTGGTCACGCCGATTTTGGCGGTGAAGTTGAACGAGTGCTTAATATGGCCGACGGCGTTCTTCTGCTGGTTGATGCCTTTGAAGGAACCATGCCACAAACACGATTTGTGCTCTCAAAAGCACTTTCGCTAGGACTTAAACCTATTGTGGTAATAAACAAGGTTGACAAGCCAAACTGCCGTCCCGAAGAAGTTCAGGAGCAAGTTTTCGAGCTGATGTTTAACCTCAATGCTACAGAGGAACAACTAAATTTTCCCACCATATACGGGAGTGCCAAGAATGGTTGGATGTCTGACGATTGGAAAAAGCCTGCTACCGACATTACCCAACTGCTGGACTCAATTCTCGAAAACATACCAGAACCCATTGCACTTCAGGGAACACCCCAAATGCTCATAACCTCGCTCGACTTTTCGAGCTATGTTGGTAGAATTGCCGTTGGGAAACTCCATCGAGGAACGCTAATCACCGGACAGGCCGTAGCATTAGCAAAACGAGATGGAAGCATCATACGCTCCCGAATTAAGGAGCTCTACACATTTGAAGGGCTTGGAAAAGTTAAGGTTGAACAGGTTGATGCCGGTGAGATTTGCGCTGTAGTCGGGATCGAGGGATTTGAAATTGGAGATTCAATTTGCGATATTGAAAATCCAGAACCGCTAGTTCCAATCGCCATCGATGAGCCAACAATGAGCATGCTCTTTACCATCAACAATTCACCATTCTTTGGAAAAGAGGGTAAGTTTGTTACCTCGCGCCACCTGAAGGAACGGCTGGACAAGGAGCTGGAAAAAAATCTTGCCCTACGAGTGGAAGCTACCGATAGCGCCGATTCATTTACCGTTTTCGGACGAGGTGTTTTGCACCTCTCCATCCTACTGGAAACCATGCGCCGTGAGGGATATGAAGTTCAGGTAGGCCAACCTAAAGTAATTATTAAGGAGATTGCTGGAGAAAAGTGCGAACCCATGGAGGAACTCACTATAGATCTTCCTGAAGTGGTTGCCGGAAAAGCCATTGAGATGGTTACCAAGCGCAAAGGTGAGATGATAACCATGGAGCACCGTGGAGATAGAATGCACCTCGAGTTTTCTATCCCTTCCCGTGGAATTATTGGACTACGCAACAACCTTTTAACAGCAACGGCCGGCGAAGCAGTATTGGCACATCGATTCAAGGGCTTTGAGCCTTACAAGGGTGACATCGAAAAACGATTAACCGGATCGTTAGTGGCACTGGAGGCTGGAACCTCATTTGCCTACTCACTCAACAAGTTGCAGGACAGGGGCAAATTCTTTATCGCCTCACACGATGAGGTTTACACTGGTCAGGTAATTGGAGAACATTCCCGAGCTGGTGATTTAGCCGTTAACGTTACTAAGCCCAAAAAGCTAACCAACGTTCGTGCATCTGGAACAGACGAAAAAGTAACCCTCCCTCCACCAATTATTTTCAGCCTTGAAGAGGCGCTGGAGTATATTCAGGAGGACGAATATGTAGAGTTAACACCTAAAAGCATTCGCCTTCGCAAAATAATTCTCGACGAAAACGAACGGAAACGAAAATCCAGAGGATAAAGAATGGCGTTCTAGTCAGAGCTAGGCAATATTTTTTTATTCTGGTAATAATTTATACTTTTGCACGACATTTTTTTGAATAAAAGTGAGCCGTCTTATAGACTTTACTATTCCCTTCAAGGGTTTAAAGCAGGGGAAACA
>DATKTT010000143.1:0-8091 GCA_035530955.1 Williamwhitmania sp.
GCAAACGAAATCATGGCACGGGAATTCATCACCAAGATTTAACAGAAAATCATTAACCCATGTTCTACCTTCAATGCAACCGCTGTAACCACCTCAACGAAGTAAAATCGGAATATCAGGTGATGTGCGAAAAGTGTGGCACTAAGATGAAGAACACTTATGCACAGTGGAAAATTTCTCGACCTACCGGAACCTTCGATAGCTACTTAGCGGAATGCTGCATAAGCAAAGATCGGCTGAATGAGCAGCAGCAGGCTGCATCGAAAATTAAGCAGGAGAAGCGCAAAACATACACCATTGCCTGGATTCTGGGTGCCGTTGCCATCATTTTTATTGGACTCACTGTAGCATTTTACGGTAAAACTATCTCTGAGGTCTTTAACCAGTGGCTCAGAACAAGCAACGGAATGGTTTGGACTTACCAGAAAGTGGGTACCGAGGGGCTGGAGCTCAACTTCCCCAAAACCTTTGAGGAGACCGACGCCATAGCCAACCACATGCCACCCGCAGCAAAGGCTCATTTCTCGAAGATTGAAACACATATTGCCGGATTCAATAAGGAATTTATTGCCTTAGCCATTACCATGGTTACCGCTGAACCTGACACTGGAAGCCTGAAGAATTATGCGCAGATGGGACTCTCCATTATGGGCAATACCCCCAATGCACAAGAATATACAACACAAGAATACCAGATAAACGGCTACCCCTCCATTCTTCTAAAGGGAACCTATCCCGTTGATAATAAAAATCGTGGATTCCAGCTGTTGCTCACCGGTTCGGGAACAAGCTATTGGATGGTGCTGGTGATTTACCCTGGTAACGATGACAATGCGGAGCAAATTGCGGATAGGTTAATTAAGTCAACTAGGATTAAGAGGGATTAGGGGAGGTTTCTTGTTTCTTGTTTCTTGTTTCTTGTTTCTTGTTTCTTGTTTCTTGTTTCTTGTTTCTTGCTTCTTGTTTCTTGTTTCTTGTTTCTTGTTTCTTGTTTCTTGCTTCTTGTTTGGCCTCGCCGAGCTCCCTTCGGTCAGTTCTAGTTGCATTTCTAGTTGCATTTCTATATCGTTTCCAAATTATCCTTGGTCATATCGTTGTTAACATTTCCGGTATTTAGGGTTCCCTTTGGCTCAAACAGCATAACTGAAACCTCGTGCTCGGCAATAGGTCTATGCTCAACACCCCGGGGAACAATAATGAACTCCCCCTCATGCACTTCAACCTGTTTTTCCCGGAACTCCAGCGTAAACTGCCCTTTAAGCACAAAGAACATTTCATCCTCGTTGTCGTGCTTATGCCACACAAACTCACCCTGAAACTTGGCCAACTTAACGTGCTGTCCATTCAGCTCACCTACAATTTTTGGGCTCCAGTGGTCACTAAAGAGTGCCAACTTTTCCGCAATATTCACCTTTTCCATAGGTCATGAATTTTCATTATTGTCTCATTGGACGAAGTAAAGAAAATTACTGATTCTTCGGCATGGCTCCAGGCAAAATAAATGCAAGTATACCCGCCGCGCAATTTTTAGATGAAGAGTAAATAAATTTTCATTCGACAAACCGTATCCTGATCAATATTTCTCCACAATTCTATTGCAGATATCCACCAACTGACTTTGACAAATAACGTGGTTCAGATATCGCTGATAATGAAATTATGGTGATTTATGTTTATCATAAAACTGATAATTATCATCTTTTACACACAACAAACTGATAAATAATAAATTATATCACATACGCATTTTTGAATTACAGCAATGCAAAAATTACTCTTCGAAAACTTGACAAGTTAGTACTAACTAACTATATTTACTCCATGAAAAAATTACTCGACGCAATATCGCAGCTATCAAACATGATTGGACAGACTGAGGAGTCGGCAAAGGAGCAGTTCAACTTTTCCAATCTCACCCAAATTCAGATGCACTATTTGGAAACCATTGACGCGCTCAACAATCCCAATATTACAGAACTTGCGGCCCGACTTAAACTCACAAAACCAACCGTTAAAGTGGCTGTTGACAAGCTCATTGAGAAAAGTTACATATACAAAATCCAGTCCGACGAGGATAGACGAAGCGCACATTTGCACCTGACCGAAAAGGGCAAGCTAATTAATCAAATGCACGGCTACGCGCACAAGCTCATTGCCGAATCTATCCGCAAAAAGTTAAGCGACGACGAGCTGGGATCCCTGCTTAGGCTCCTAACCAAAATTGTGTCCGATTAACTTTTTTTCTTCATATAGTTAGCATATACTAACCAATAAAATGCCCCATGCAAACCTCCATTGATGCTTCCAAACTTAAAGGGCTAACCTCACAAGAGGTAGCGAGCAAACTTGAAAAAGAGGGGTACAACGAGCTACCCTCCTCTAAGCCAAAAAATGTATCCCAAATTGCACTGAGCGTTTTGAAGGAGCCCATGTTCATCCTCCTTGTTGTGTGCGGAACCCTCTACCTCATCTTGGGCGATATACAAGAAGGCATCATGCTCATGGGGTTCGTTTTTGTCATCATGGGCATTGAGTTCTACCAGGAGAAGAAAACCGAAAAGGCGCTTGATGCGCTCAAAGACTTGGCCAGCCCAAGGGCACTTGTTATCCGTGACGGAGAAACGAAAAGAATACCTGGAAAGGAGGTTGTTACCGACGACATTGTCGTTCTGCAGGAAGGAGATCGGGTTCCGGCTGACGCTCTGGTTCTCAGTAGCATCAACCTGTCGGCAGACGAGTCGATGCTTACTGGAGAGTCGCTGCCTGTGCTGAAAAGGGAATGGAAGGAAGGTGACAAACCGTTCGTTCCCGGCGGTGATGACATACCCGTTGTTTACTCGGGCTCCATGATAGTTCAGGGAAATGGAATTGTTAGGGTCACAGCAACCGCCATCAACACGGAGATTGGCAAAATTGGCAAGGCACTGGAGTCGGTGAAAGAAGAGCCTACACAGCTGAAAAGAGAAATTGGTAAGATGGTGAAGCGTCTGGCAATTATTGGGATTGTGCTGTGCATCATGGTTATTACCATTTACACGATTACGAGAGGCGACCTGCTGAACGGATTTCTGGCCGGTATTACCCTAGCCATGGCTATGCTTCCGGAAGAATTTCCTGTGGTATTAACCATCTTTCTGGCACTGGGTGCATGGCGAATATCGAAAAAGAGTGTTTTAACGCGCAAACCGGCAGCCATTGAAACACTTGGTTCTGCAACGGTATTGTGCACCGATAAAACGGGCACCCTCACCCAGAACAAAATGACCGTAGCATCGCTCAATAACGGTGCTGATACTTTCGGAATACATGCAAATGGAACAATCCCTGAACCCTTTCATGAAATTATCGAATACGGAATTTTAGCAAGTCAGGCTAACCCGTTCGACCCCATGGAACGGGCAATAATTAACGTGGGTGAACAATTTCTTCAAAACACTGAGCATATCCATTCAACCTGGGTAATGGAAAAGGAATATCCGCTATCCAAAGACTTGCTGGCAATGTCGAGGGTATTCTCAAATACGGGCTCAGAGGAGAGGGTGATTGCTGCCAAGGGCGCTCCCGAAGCCATCTTCGACCTATGTCACCTAACCAACTCAACCGCTGCCACCTTCGAAAAGGAGCTAGCACAAATGGCCTCCAACGGTCTGCGGGTGCTCGGCGTAGCTAAAGCAAAATTGCTCCCGGGTAGCCTTCCCTCCCAGCAACACGATTTTGATTTTGAATTTTTAGGGTTGATAGGCCTGGCAGATCCTATCCGACCCAACGTGCCAAAAGCCATTAAAGAGTGCCACAATGCAGGTATTCGGGTAATAATGATTACTGGCGATTACCCTGTAACAGCAATCAATATTGGGCGAGAAATTGGCTTAACCAATCCAGACCTCTGCATTACCGGTCCGGAACTAAACAACATGACCGACGAAGAGCTCAACGAGCGAATCAAGGATGTCAACATCTTTGCACGGGTAGTGCCGGAGCAAAAGCTAAAAATAGTAAATGCGCTAAAGCGGAATAAGGAGGTTGTTGCCATGACCGGTGATGGAATTAATGATGCCCCTGCTCTGAAGGCGGCGAACATTGGCATTGCCATGGGAGAAAAGGGTACCGATGTGGCCAGAGAAGCCTCCTCACTCGTCCTGATGGATGACAACTTTGCCTCCATAGTTGCAGCCATAAGAATGGGCCGACGAATATTCGATAACCTACAAAAGGCGCTGAGCTACATCTTTGCCATTCACGTTCCCATTGCAGGACTGTCGCTAATTCCAGTGCTCTCCGGAAGCCTACCACTAATTCTTTGGCCGGTCCACATCGTTTTTCTTGAGCTAATTATCGACCCAGCCTGCTCCATTGTTTTTGAGGCTGAGGCTGAGGAAAAGAATGTGATGTCCCGGCCACCAAAGAATATTGATGAGCCGTTTTTTGGTCTGAAGAAAATATTGCTGAGCTGCACCCAGGGCGTAAGCATTTTGATAATTTCCCTCCTCGTATACTTTATTGGGCTCAAGTTGGGATACACCGAAAAGGAGGTCAGAACCTTAACATTTGTTACACTTATTGTTTCCAACATTGCAATCATTCTCTCGAACCGCTCGTGGACTTCCAATATCTTCCAGATTTTGCGGACTCCTAACAAAGCGGTACTGTGGGTTGTTGGCGGTGCCATACTCTTTTTAATTCTTACCCTCAACGTTCCATTTCTTCAGGAACTTTTCCTCTTTGGAAAAGTTAGCGCTGTAGCAATATTGGTAAGCACATTAGCAGGTATTTTAAGCATTGCTTGGTTCGAGATATACAAGCAGATGAAAAGGGCATAGCAAACAAACATCATCTCCCTTGGCAGGCAAGGGTGTTATCCGTGGAATAATTCATGCAAAATGAATTATTCCACCACGCGAAAACACTCTTTGCTTTGCTATTGACAGATCACCTCCAAAGTCTAAACTCTACTTCGGTAGCTATACTTTTGTATCTTCTTCATGCGCTCCGCCACACTTTCGAGCATCTTTTCGGCCTCGGTATAATCAATTCTTCCAGCCTCGAGCAGCTCCTCCACCTTGGCCTTTTCGGCATTGAGCAGCGTTTGAACTGCCTGCCGGGTGGTTATCTCGGTATAAATCTCGGGATAGTATTTCCTAAAATTCCGAACAAAAGTTTGACCGTGAATAAGGTTGTGGCTAATTTCATCGCGCAGAATCTCGATATTCTGCTCCACTGTGGGTGTTTGCTGCATAGTGCTACCAAAGCTGTCAACAAGCATAAGGCTGGCACCCTGAGCCTCCACAAAAGCCATCCCAAAGTCGTAGCTCATCATTAGCTTGTTGCGGTTCAGGTAGCGGTATATTGCAAATAGCCACGATATCCGCTGCAGCGTGCTAAGCATTTTGGAGTTACGCAGGAGGTCCTCTAGGTCGCTCCGCTCATCGAGCGGTAGGTTGCCCTCCTTGTCGAGCATCACGCTGATGGTTTCGGTGAGCTTAATAACCGAATCGGAGGAAACAACTCCTTTATTGAACTGCTCCCAGTAGCTAGCCTTTTCCCGTTCCAGTATCCGACGACGTAGCTCGGCCAACTCGCTTATCTGCAAGCTCTCCTCCACCCTCACCTCCTGGTAGTGCGGCAAAAAAGATTCCATGGTCTGCCTATCAGCGTGCTTAAAGTAGCGGCTCGAAGACATTTCGGATTCCTCCATATCCATCGCCTCCGAAACGGTGCGGTAGGTCTGGTTAAGTATTGCCGCCTTTGAAGCAGCCATGCGCGTTAGCCCCAGCTTATCCACAAGCACCTTTATGGTAGTTGCATTCACTAGTAGGGTTAGCAGCACGATGCCCGCGGTGAGAAAGAGAAACTGGTTGCGCACCTCCATGGGTAACGAGTCCATACCGGCAACAATCAGCGCCAGCGCAAGGCCAACGGCCCCACGAAGGGCGCCATACCAGGCCACGATGGAGTCTTTGAAATTTAGGCCATATCCAGACCTTTTCATTACCGGATAGAGCAGGCCTATCATCACCGCCCTTATGGCGTGCAACCCGACGTATAGAATAAGTAAAACCACAAAATCGGAAGCCGTAAAGCTGATGCGGCTGGCAATTACCACACCCACAATGATGAATATAAGCGTATTGGCAATGTATACAGCCAACTCCCAAAACTCATGCAAAAACTTGTTTACCTCCGGGCTAATGCGGGTTTTACCCACGCTCGACATGGTTATGCCCAGCCCAAATAGCGACAGCACACCGGAGACGTGCAAAAACTCCTCGGCGAGGTAGAAGGTGAGGTAGGCAGTGGCCAGAATAACCACAATCTCCACCATAGCATCGTTGAATACCCGCTTGAGCCAAAACATAACGATGCGCGCCATTACCAATCCCAGCAGAGCACCGCCAATGGCCACCTTGAGAAAGTCGAGGAAAGGGTTCAGCTCCGAGGCTTGCCCCGCAAGGGGTAAGTAGAATACCATAAACAGCACAATGGCGGTGCCATCGTTTAGGATGGACTCTCCATCGATGAGCGTGGAGAGCCTCTTGCTGGCACCCAGCTCCCTTAGAATTGCCACTACGGCAACGGGGTCGGTGGCGCTAATTACCGCGCCAAACATAAGCGCAATGGGCCAAGTCCACTGTCCAAGACCAATATCGAGCACCCTTACACCAATGAGCAGCGCTGCGGTAAGCCCCATGGCAATCATAATTCCGGGACCCGCGAGCAAGGTGGCGTTTACTGCCGTTTTGCGAAAGGTGTGCCAATCCATGCCAAACGCCGCCTCAAAAATCAAGGTGGGCAGGAACACAAACAGCACCACGTGCGGGTTGATGGCTCCGGCCCAGGCAATGGAGCGCACCACCTCCTCCATCGATTTGGCGAAGAAATCGAAACGGGTGGCAATGCCCAGCAACACGCCTACCACCACCAGCAGCACGGTGTAAGGAATAGGCATTCGCTTTAGAAGATGTCGCGTGAGCGTTCCCAACACCAGCGCGATAACGATAAACAGTAAGGGCCCCATAGCATATGCGAGTTAGCTATGGTCAAATTACGAAAAATTAGAGTATTACGGAGTTTTTAGATAAGATTTGAGGACAGATAAGCTGGTATTAACCAGAAGAATGTAGTCGCAACAGCAATACTAATTAAGAAATTCCGCTTAGTGAAACCATGGTGGTTTTCTCATTTGGTGGCTACAACTTGCCACAAATTGACCGCGAATCGAAGAAGAACAAAGATTTTTTTTCAAAAATGCACTATCTGAATATAGTAAAAACCTCATTGGGGATTTTCCGGCTACATCACTATTCCTAACAATGTGGAATACTGAAATTGCATTTGCGGGAAATCCCCAATGGATTTGAAATTTGGTTGTTAAGGCTACTTCAGCCTATATGCCACACCAAAGGTAAGATTGATGGCGGCAATGTTCTGATTAAAATTACCAGTGCTTGGATCAAGCTTATCAAACTTCTGCTTGGAGGCAAAGTAATCGGCATTAATCAGCATGCACCACTTTTCCGAAAAGTTGTAACGCAGGGTGCCTCCAAACTGAAAGCCAGCTCCTGTTCCGCTAGTTTCTCCATTATCCTTAATTTTTAGCCTTGCAGAGGCAAATCCGATCATAGCCTTGAGGTCAAAGTCAATTCGGTCGCTTACCGGCATCGACAGCATGGGGCCACCCATCAGTCCACCATAGCTCCAGGTACCATCAACACCTTGAATATCTACATTATTAGCTGAACCAAACCAAGACCCTACAATACCAAAGTTTTGTCCAAACTTGTAGCCAAAATTCACGAGATTGAAGGTGGCACCAGTCTTGGCAAAACCAGCATTAGCGCTAGTGAATGACTTGTCGGCAAAATCGCCAACTGGAATGGATGGTCCCATAGAAATTCCGATAAAGCCTTTTCGGCCTGAATCCTGTGCAAACAGGCTTGTGGTAATTCCCACCAAAGCAAATACAAGTAAAATTCTTTTCATTTATACATTTCTTAAATTTCCCTACTCATTAGGCTTTTCGGTTTCGCCCCGTTTGTTATGCGGTACTGGTCTCCGCGAGTTTGTTCTGTTCTTTTTCTTATGTGAAGGTAA
>DATKTT010000144.1:0-8057 GCA_035530955.1 Williamwhitmania sp.
CGTTCAACTTTTGGCTGTTAACCTGAATATTATTCTGCAATGCATACGAAATGCAATGATTCAGGTCCCACGCTGTTGTATCGCTAATGGCTTTTTCCTGCGCTACCAAAAGGGAGCTGGGCAACAGCAGTAAAAGCATCAGCCAACCACCACTCCGGTATTTAAAATTTTTAAGATTTTTTTTCATAGCCTATTAGTATTTTGCCGCAATTTCGGCTACCAACAGGCCTTATTACAAATCAATACGACAGGAAGGGCATTTATGCCGACAGAAAAAGCAATATCACCAACGAATTTTTCGCAAAAATTGGAGCACTAACCAACGTGCAACAATTTTTAGCAGCCATCAGTAGGTTTGTAACCCCTAGCTATAATGATAAAAGCGAAGAAGTTCATTCAACACCTCATTACCATGGAAGATTGAGATTTCTGCGATAAGAGTGTGGAAAAGCGAAACGTAGCTGGAATGGAAATGGCTCTATTTTTACCCTTTGCCTACTCAAAAACGGCCTTAACTAAGGCTGGGAGCACTTCGCCGGCCTTGCCTCCAATGAAAATATCGGTATAGCGGCTGGTAAAAGCGGATGCTTCCATGTTAACCTCAATAATTTTTGCGCCATGCGATTTGGCAATGGAAGGCATGGCAGCAGCAGGCATTACCTCTCCAGTTGTTCCAACCAAAAGCATAACCTTACAATGCTCTGCAGCATTTACGGAACCAGCATAGGCTGCCTCGGGAATACCTTCAGAAAAAAAAACAAAATCGGGTTTGAGTAGGGAACCGCACTTTATACACATGGGCGGTAAAATATTCAGGTTCACCTCCGATGGTATATAGTGCGCATTGCATCTAGTACAAACCAACTTTTGCGAATTACCATGAAACTCAAAAATATGTTGCGTTCCCGCCTTCTGGTGCAGATTGTCGATATTCTGAGTTATTACAGCCTTAAGCATGCCCTTGGCCTCCAGCTCAGCCAGTGCATAGTGTGCAGGGTTGGGCTGAGCGTTACCAAAGAAATCGTAAAAAATCACCTTGATGGCCACCCAAGATTCTTTTGGGTGGGAATAAAAATAGTCCAGCTCCAGCACCTCGGGGTTATATCGAGTCCAGATGCCATTCTCTCCCCTAAATGGTGGAATACCGCTTTCGGCTGAGATTCCTGCACCGGTAAATGCTACCGTATACGAAGAGCTGCGCAACAACTCTGCTGCTTCAGTAATACTATTCATAGGGTTTAAGATAATACTAGCTCAAGTAAAGATAGCAGGTTTGGAAATTACAACAACTGCTTCATGCGTAAAAACATCGAAAAGTTGGCTATGGATATGATACATATCATTAATAAAACCCTTCAAAATATTAAAAGAGCAACAGCACAGGCATATATGTATCAATAATCATTTTTTAAAAGAGGATGGTTAATAAAATAACAGAAATTATTAAGTTAGGGGGAATATAAAGATAGCTATATTTGCGCCGCAAAAAAATGCCCAAATAACTTTAATTCCTCTGTACCATGGGCTTACTATCAATATTTCTTTTACTTATCACAGGAGTATGCTTTGCTGGAATAGCCATATTCATCGGCAATACCTTTTCCCAGAAAAAATACAGCAAGGAAAAGTTTGAAGCCTACGAATGCGGTATCCAAACGCAAGGAGATACCTGGGTTCAGTTTAACGTTGGTTACTACCTTTTTTCTCTCGTTTTCCTAATCTTTGATGTGGAAATTGTGTTCATGTACCCATGGGCCGTTGTATGCAAGGAGGTTGGATGGTCGGCTTTCGCTGAGGTCTTCCTTTTCGTCATATTCCTTTTCATGGGTTTACTCTACGCTTTTAAAAAGAAGGCACTCGTATGGAACTAACCGATAAACCGGAAGAATTCCCCGGAGAAATTTACGCTGACGATTCCGGCACAACCAATTTTATGGTAACCAGCGTTGATAAATTGGCCAACTGGGCCCGTAGCAACTCGCTTTGGCCCTTAACCTTTGGTACCAGCTGCTGCGCCATCGAAATGATGTCAACCGCTTCAGCAAAGTATGACTGGTCGCGCTTTGGTTTTGAAGTAGCGCGTGCTACACCACGTCAAGCGGACTTAATTATAGTGGCTGGGACCATCTGCCATAAAATGGCACCTGTTCTCCAGCGGCTATACAACCAGATGCCCGAACCCAAGTATGTTATTGCCATGGGTGCCTGTTCTATTTCAGGAGGACCCTTTCACTTCAATACCTACTCAGTGGTGCGTGGCGTAGACAAGTTAATCCCAGTGGACGTTTACATTCCCGGCTGCCCACCTCGTCCGGAAGCACTGCTAAATGGCATGATTGCTTTACAGGAGAAAATAAAAAAATCGCGAGCCTACGTTATCGATAAAAAAAAGGAGAGCAAACATGAATAAGTTGGAACTCAAGGAATACCTTTCCTCCAAATTCCCCGCCTTTCCTGTGGAAGAAACCATTGATTTTCCCGTATTGCGCGTTCCTAAGGAGAAGATTTTTGCCACCGTTAAGCAGCTAAAGGAAGACGATGCAACCCAATTCAATTTTCTTTTCTGCCAAACGGCCGTCGACTACCAACCAGACCTAGAGATGGTATATCACCTTTCATCCACCCATTACCGTCACGATTTAATGATTAAGGTTACACTTTCCGACAGGGATAAACCAACGGTCGATTCAATAACTCCCATCTTTACGGCTGCCGAACTATTTGAATGCGAAATTTTTGACCTTTTCGGTATTCACTTCGATGGATTTGCAGGCTTACGACGACTCTTTATGCCTGTGGATTGGCCAGGATTTCCACTTCGGAAGGACTACGTTGACAACGATATGATAACCCGGTAACTGAACTATATGGAACTCAATAATCCACGATTACTGGTTAACGAACCCAACGAGGAGTTTATTATCAACGTTGGTCCTCAGCACCCCTCTACCCACGGCGTGCTCCACTTGGAGATTAAGCTCGATGGTGAAGATGTGCTCGATGTAAAACCCAACCTCGGATATATCCACAGAGGCATTGAGAAGATGACCGAATCGCTTACTTACAAGCAGTTTAGCTATCTCACCAGCCGAATGGACTACCTCTCAGCCCACATCAACAATCAGGCATGCGCCTTAATTGTGGAAAAAGGCATCGAAATGACCATTTCCGAACGAGCCAAAGCCATACGAATACTAATGGCAGAGCTTACACGGATTGCATCACACCAGCTCTGGTGGGGAGCCCTTGGCCTCGATTTAGGTGCGGTATCACCCTTCTTCTTTGCTTTTCGGGAACGCGAAATGATTCTCGAGATATTTGAAGAGACTTGCGGTGGTAGACTAACCATGAACTACGTTGTCCCCGGAGGAGTAATGCACGACCTACACCCCGACTTTGTTCGCAAGGTGAAGGAGGTGATGGCACAGCTCAAAAAGAATCTGCATGAGTACGACAGACTGCTCACTGGTAACATTATTTTTCAAAAAAGAACTCAGGGAATAGGACTGCTAAGCCAAGAGGATATAATTTCACTAGGAGTAACTGGCCCCATTGCCAGAGCATCCGGCCTAAACTGCGACGTTCGCAAGCTCCATCCTTATGACGGCTACGAAAAGTTGGACTTTAAGGAGATAGTTGCCACCAAAGGTGATAGCTACACGCGTTACTTGGTTAGGCTTGAGGAGATGAAGCAGTCCATGCACATTGTTGAGCAGCTCATCGACAATATTCCTGAGGGCTCCTACAGGGAAAAGACAAAAGCAGTAATAAAACTGCCCAAGGGAGAGTACTACCAGC
Source organism: Williamwhitmania sp. (assembly GCA_035530955.1). Lineage (GTDB taxonomy): Bacteria > Bacteroidota > Bacteroidia > Bacteroidales > Williamwhitmaniaceae > Williamwhitmania. The sequence continues at coordinate 3,799 of DATKTT010000144.1, forward strand.
GGGTTGAAACCGCCAGGGGAGAGTTTGGAATATACCTTGTAAGCGACGGTGGAAGCAAACCTTACCGCATAAAATACCGCACGCCAAACTTCTCCAATCTGGCGGCATTGAAGCCCATGGCTGTTGGTTCAAAAATTGGAGACCTTGTGGCCATTATGGCAACGCTCGACTTGATTATTCCAGATATTGATAGATAACCTTGCTATGCAAAGTACAATTGCACAAATTCATCTAGTAGAAATAACCCGTGGCATACACGATTGGCTATTTTCCCATTTGAGCTATGGCATCGCCCTGACCTCCGAGCTCGTGTTTACAGCCATAGCAATGATTACCTTGGTGGTAGTAATGGCCATCGTAATGGTTTATCTGGAGCGAAAAATTGCTGCATTTATGCAGATGCGGCTTGGACCTAACCGCGTTGGCCTTTTTGGCACCTTGCAGGCAGTTGCCGACGTAGTGAAGCTTCTACTGAAGGAGATAATAACCCCAAAAGATGCTGACCACTTTCTCTTTGCGCTAGCCCCATTCTTAGTCACAGTTGTAAGCTTTCTAGCGCTTGCACCCATCTCCTTCGCTCCAGGAATACAACTTTGGGATATAAATATTGGAATTTTATACATTACTGCCGTTACATCAATAGGTGTAATTGGTATTCTCATGGCTGGGTGGTCGAGTAACAATAAATACTCTCTGCTTGGTGCCATGCGCAGTGGGGCGCAAATAGTGAGCTACGAGCTATCTGCAGGCCTTTCTCTACTAACTATTGTGGTAATGGCAGGCAGCCTTTCAGTAAACGATATCATCCTATCGCAAGCCAATGGATGGTGGATTTTTAAGGGTCACATACCCGCATTTATAGCCTTCGTAATCTTTATTATTGCCAGCACTGCTGAATTAAACCGCGCCCCCTTCGACCTGGCTGAGGCCGAGTCGGAGCTCACAGCCGGCTTCCATACTGAATACTCCGGCATGAAATTCGCCATGTTCTTCCTTGCAGAGTATACCAACATGCTAATTGCCTCCATGCTAGCGGCAACGGTTTTTTTAGGTGGATGGCAACCCTTGTACATCGGTGGTCTCGATGGCTTTAACCATGTAATGACCTTCATTCCGGGCATACTTTGGTTCTTTGGAAAAACCTTCACCATCGTATTTATGATTATGTGGTTCCGCTGGACTTTCCCACGCTTACGCATCGATCAGCTGCTGAAGTTGGAGTGGAAATACCTGCTTCCAATGAGCATTGTGAATATTCTGGTGGCCGCCTTTGTAACCATTTCAGGCTGGCACTTTTAAACCCTGCACTCCATGAGATCTATTATAAACTACTATCTAACTGTACTCCGAGCCTTTCTTTCCCTAATCAGGGGGATGAAGATTACGGGTTACTACTTTACGCATCCTAACAAAATACTTACCCAGCAGTATCCCAATAACCGGGAGACACTTTACATTCCAGAGCGGTTCAAGGGACGGGTAGTTCTACCACACGATGAAAATAATGAGCACGCCTGCACAGGTTGTTCCATCTGTCAATCGGCTTGTCCAAATGGGTCGATTACCATTATTACGGTAACCGAAGAATTACCCGATGGAAAGAAGAAGAAGAGGCTCGACCGATGGGAGTACAACCTAGGCATGTGCACCCTATGCAACCAATGCATTGAAGCCTGTCCCAGTGATGCCATTAAGATGGAAAATAAGTTTGAGTTTAGCGTCTACAACAAAGATAAGCTAGTATACAACCTGAATAGGTTAGGTTCAAAACTTAAAGAAAAAACGGAGCAATGAGTGGAACGGCAATAGCATTTTACATCCTTTCGGGCCTAGTGCTAACCTTTGGGGCACTGACAATCTTCACCCGAATGATTTTTAGGGCAGCCATATACCTGCTTCTAAGCCTTATTGGCGTTGCAGGTATCTATCTGCTCATGGAGATGGATTTCATCGCTGCCCTTCAATTGATTATTTATGTTGGAGGTATTGTGGTGCTTATAATCTTCTCCATCTTCCTCACACACCGTTCGGGCGAAAAACTCCCTCAACAAATAAGACGCCGAGCGTTGGTTGGCGGAATGCTAGCCATAGTTGCCTTTCTAATGGTGGTCGTAATCTTTATCGAACATCCATTTACCCCTTCGGAGGTTGCTCCCATGGCACACGATGTAAGGGCCATAGGAAGACAGCTCCTCGACCAAAAAGCACACGGCTATGTTTACCCTTTTGAGTTGGTAAGCATTTTGTTGCTGGCTGCACTTGTTGGTAGCATTACCATTGCCATTAAAGAAAAAGAAAAAGAAAAAGAAAAAAATAGTTAAGGTATGGAACAGGTTCCCCTTCTTCACGTCCTGATACTGAGCTCGGCCCTATTCTTCTTAGGAGTATACGGCTTCTTTACCAGAAGAAATATGATAACCATGTTAATGTCTATCGAGTTGATGCTAAACAGCGTTAACCTCAACTTTATAGCCTTTAACAAATACCTCTACCCCAACCAGCTAGAAGGTATTTTCTTTACCCTATTCGTTATCACCATTGCAGCAGCAGAAGTATCTACCGCCATCGCTATCATAATTAACCTCTTCCGAAAATTCAAAGCAGTTGATGTGGAAGAAACCTCCTCAATGAAACATTAGACCATGGAATACTCAACATTATCGGTGCTGGTGCTTGCATTACCACTTATCACTTCAATACTCCTTGGTTTATGGGGAAAACGGTTGAAGCCGCTCTTGGCTGGAATTATAGGGACGGGCTCCACCTTCCTTGCAACAATACTCTCAGTTGCTATAGCTTGGAAATACTTCTTTCTCGGAATGAGTGCCAATGGTGGCTACGAAAAAATTACCGCCATAAGCTTTGAATGGCTGAAATTCAACAGCAACTTATCCATAGATTTGGGAATTCTGCTCGATCCCATTTCAGTAATGATGCTCCTCATTATTACCTTCATTTCGCTCATGGTGCATGTGTATAGCCTGCAGTACATGAAGGGTGAAGAGCGCTTTCAGTCCTACTACGCCTACCTCTCGCTTTTTACCATGGCCATGCTGGGTGTGGTAGTTTCCTCGAACATTTTCGAGATGTATATTTTTTGGGAGTTGGTTGGGATTTCATCGTTTTTACTTATAGGCTTTTACTTTTCTAAGCCATCGGCCATTGCTGCTGCAAAAAAAGCATTCATTGTTACACGCTTTGCAGACTTAGGGTTTCTTATTGGCATTCTGATACTTGGTTTTGGAGCTCAAACCTTCAACTTCAGCCTACTCATCGAAAGACTTACCGATCCTACTTCAGCCAACCTCACCGGAATGCTGGGAACAGGATTTTTAGGCGTTTCAGCAATAACATGGGGAGTAATGCTGGTGTTTATGGGAGGGGCTGGAAAATCGGCCATGTTTCCACTGCACATCTGGCTTCCCGACGCCATGGAAGGTCCAACGCCCGTATCGGCATTGATCCATGCAGCCACCATGGTGGTTGCGGGCGTTTACTTAGTTGCTCGATTATTCCCTGTATTTGCCATTTCGGCACCTGCCGCACTACCTATTGTTGCATACATAGCTGCCTTTACAGCCCTCTTCTCGGCCATTATTGCCACCACTCAGACCGATATTAAGCGTGTGCTCGCATTCTCCACTATCTCGCAGATTGGGTATATGATGCTGGCCCTTGGAGTAGCCGGATGGGGAGTGGGCCAAACAGTTGGCTATACTGCCTCCATGTTTCACCTCTTCACCCATGCATTTTTTAAAGGGCTCCTCTTTTTAGGTGCTGGGGCCATAATCCATGCAGTGCATAGCAACGATATGCGGCAAATGGGCGGCCTACGAAAAAATATGCCCATAACGCACTTTGCCTTCCTTGCAGCCTGTTTGGCAATTTCTGGAATACCACCCTTCTCAGGCTTTTTCAGCAAGGAGGCGATTCTACATGCCGCCTACGAGGGAAACAAGTTGGTTTACTACATTGCCCTATTCACAAGTGGCTTGACTGCATTCTACATGTTTAGGCTATACTTCAACATTTTCTGGCATAATCAGCCAGCCGACAAGCACAACCATGAGCATGGACTTTGGGCGATGAACATTCCCTTAATTCTACTTGCACTTGGCGCCATCTTTGCCGGATTTATTCCATTTGGACACTTTGTAAGCGCTACAGGATTGCCGCTGGAGCTGCATGGAAATCTAGCATTCTCCATTGCACCCGTATCGCTAGGGTTGGCTGGAATTGTGTTAGCCGCACTGTTATAT
>DATKTT010000145.1:0-9688 GCA_035530955.1 Williamwhitmania sp.
CCAGTATCCCATCAACGCCGACAACAGTGTAGGACTCGCCTCTGTTTCCCCAATTGGTATGATCGCCATTCCAAAAGCCTACGTGAGCTCCAAATCCAATGAACCAATCCAGTCGTTCGGTATTAAAAGCGCGATTTTGAAGCTCGTAGAGGCCGGTTATCTCAACCCCCTCCCATCGACTGGAGAGGATTCCCTCCAAGGCCACCTTGCTACCAATAAAATGCTTGACTGTTAGCCCGTTGGTATAGCCAGCCCTAAGCCCTATACCGGTGTTATAATCCTGTGCATTGCTATATGAAGACAGGCACATTGCCAGTAAGATTGTAATTCCTATTCGTTTCATTGTTATGTTTATTAAGTTATTCCTACTCATATGGCTTTTCAGTTTCGCCCCAACATTTATCCCTAAGTTGGAAAGATATTATTAGTTTCCGCTATCAATTTCCGGTGAACAATAGTAAAAATTACCAGTCAATCTATTTTAAGGAGTTTATTATTATTCTTACCTCCTCTTCCGATTTACCAAGCTTATAGCCAAGCAATTCCACCATCTCCTTTTCCTTACCTTCGCTAAAGCACAAATCGTCGTCGGAGATAGTTGGATATTCCTGCTTGAGCTTCTCCTTTCTCTCATTCCAAAATCCAACAATGGTTTCCTTCATAGAGCTAACTTTTTAGTGGAGACATATATTGAATAATAAAGCAAATATACCATCCTACCAGAACACAACTGTTACACAAATAATTAAACAATTTACATAATTCACTGGTAAGACTATATGCAGCGCGGCAGCTATTAATTTTTCATGCTTCCGGGCTGTCCTGTGGTTTCGATAACATTCCACCACAATTCACCCTCTACATCTATCTCCTTGCGTTTGGAAACGGAAATTGGAATTGGGAGAAGAGTAAAATGGCTATTCCAATGCCCTACTACAAAATCGGTTTTGCCTGCCATAGCTGCATGGACGGCATTTTGTGCAAGAAGCCCACAAAATTTGCTGTCGTTGGCATTGGCTGGTGCACTGCGAATAATGTAACTTGGGTCAATATACTTAAGGACAAAGGGAAAACCCTTTACTTCGAATTCCTCCGTTATTTTGTCTTTCAAAAACAAGCCAATATCCTTATTCCGAATATTTCCCGAGGCATCCTTTTCCAGGGTGGTGCTTTCGAAAAAGTGTTGCCCCGCACCTTCGGCCACCACGATTAGGGCATGATGGCGATTTTCGAGCCGGTGACGTAATACATTCAAAAAGCCATTGGGCCCATCCATATCGAATGTCATCTCGGGAATGAGCACAAGGTTAACCTCATGCACCGAAAGGGCTGCGTGAGCAGCAATAAATCCAGAATTGCGACCCATGAGCTTAACGATCGCAATCCCGTTATATGCTCCAATGGCCTCGTTATGCGCAAAGCGAATAATATCGTTGGCAATGGTAAATGCCGTTTCGAACCCAAACGATTTATCAATAAAGCTAATGTCGTTATCGATAGTTTTAGGAATTCCGGCAACAGAAATTTTAAGGTTCCGACGCAGTATCTCCTGGTGTATGGCATGTGCCCCGCGTAGGGTACCATCGCCACCAATGCAAAATAGAATGTTTGCCTTCAGTGCGCTTAGCGTATCCACTATCTGGACTACATCCTGCTCTCCACGCGAGGTTCCAAGAACTGTTCCTCCAAAAAAATGAATTTTATCCACGCTCTGTGGAGTAAGATCAACCACCTGATGGTTATACTTGGCAATAAAGCCTTCATACCCATAACGAATGCCTACTATCTTTCTTACCTGATACCGGTAGTAGAGCTGGTTTACAACACTTTGAATAACGTTGTTTACCCCAGGGCATAATCCACCGCACGTAACAATGGCAACCTTTGTATCGGTCGGATTAAAATAAAGATATTCGTGCGGCCCCGCCATTTCGAACGAAATGGGAGTTTCCCTTGCTTCCGTCCCCAGCCTATAACTGCTGAGCGTTGTATTGAATAATACCCTATCGTCATTTTCAACAAAACCAAACGATAAGTCATTAGAAAGAGAAGATGGCGATAGTTTCGATTTAAATTCTCCTGGACCTAGTGTTTTAACTTTAAAGTCGTCGTGAGTCATGGATCGAAAATTTATTTTGTGAAATAAGAGGGCACTATACTGCAGGAGATTCATCCGCTTAAAGGCTCGCCTCTCATCACTAATTACCCATCAACTACCAACAATGAATAATGGTCCAATGCCCTACTTCGCCTCTATTTCTTTTTTGTTGGCACTATGAAGAGTGGTATGGAGGTATGTTGCAAAATTTTTTCAGTAACGCTACCCATTAATACATTTTCCATCCATTTGCGGCTATGCGAGCCCAATACGATGACATTGGCATGCAGGTCCTCCGCTGTCTTTAGAATTGAATCCCCAAAATCGCCCTCCTTTACTACGGTCAGAATGTTCCTGTCCCCTAAGTGCTGTTTAGATTTATCGAGATATTGCTGGGCAACTTTTTTAAGGGCACTTTCACCATCGGTTTGCAGCATACCCATTTCCGATTGCGGATAACCGGCAAAACCCATAACGGTTACATGACCAGTGGAAGTGTAATTTACAGGTTCCAGAATTACATGAAGTAGTGTAATCTCAGCGTCCATAGCCTTCCCTAGCGAAAAGCCAATCTCTGCAACCTTTTGTGCCGTTGGATCAAAATCAAGTGCGATCAACACTTTTTTTCTATTTGTTGTATCCATAGCTTTTGTATGCTTTTAAAAATGAGTCACTAACAAAACGTTAGCAACTATTTGCGCTTTACGCTGTCGACAAGATATTCCGAATTGCCATGCCAGAAAAGAACACCGTTTTTTTGTTGATAGTGTACAATTACCATTTGCCCTTGAATTGTATCGAGCTGCATGGCCAACTTTTTGTCGGTAACCGAGAACAAAAACTTCTCGGAGGCAATGGCAACATTTGCATTGCTGGTTATGCTGCTGAGAATCATCTCCCCTTCGTAGGTTTTAACAATATTACCCTTGTGAGAAAATTTCTGAAGCAACCCAGCCCTGTATCCATCGCTGTAAGTATAAAAGAACTTCCAATAGATGAATATTCCAATCAAAACAATGGTTATGGCAACAAACCATCGAAGCGCATTTCTCATCGTTCGCTTCACCCCAGTCCATTTCGAAACTGGGGTGGCTACTGATTTTGTGTCGGTTGTCATACTGCTACTGTTTATTGAAATTAAACAACATTTGAAAACCTAAATACGCTCCTACACCCTCTTTGAAACAAACCATCCCAGCACGAATCCGATACCGAGACTAATTAGAATTTGAGTCCAGTTCCAGTGACCATAGTCCATTGACATACGCCCGTGCATTCCGTTTAACCAGCCAGCGCCGCCAAAAAGCAGCACCAATAATACAATAACTGCCACGGCGAGGACGTAAACCAATGTTTTGTTTGATGTTTTTAACCTCCTTGCACTCATAACTTGCCTCCTTATGAAGTTAGTTTTAAAAAAATGGATCTACTTCTGCTTTCTGTCAATTGGAACAATACCAGCCATTTCCCCAATAATGTTAACTAATTCGGTGCCGGTAGGAATTACTATTTTAGCATTATTCTGGAGCGAATTCTCCATTGCCTCCAACTTCCGTAAAAGCTGTGCATTCCCAATGAAATACTTGTCGGCGGCTTCGTTCACCAACCTAATGGCTTCGGCCTCACCCTCAGCGTGCAATATTTTTGACTGCTTATAACCTTCGGCCTCCTTAATTTTGGCACGCTTTATTCCATCGGCGACAGTCTCGGCAGCCGTGGCTGAATCGATGGCCGCAATCTTTTCGTTCTCGGCCTTCACCACCTTATTCATGGTTTCCTGTACGTCCCTTGGTGGGTCAATCTCCTTAAGCTCGGTGCGTACAATTTCAATACCCCAGCTCATGGTTTCCATATGAAGGGTTTTGTAAAGATCGGCATTAATTTTTCCGCGCTCGCTGTTGGCCGACTTAAGCGTAAGTGTTCCTATGATATTTCGAAGGGTGGTGCGTGCAAGGTTCACAATCTGCCACTTGTAATTGTTCACGTTGTAGATTGAGCCTTTTACGCTTTCCTCATCCGATTTTACCTTGAAGTAAACTTGAGCATCTACGCTGGCGTTCAGGTTGTCGTTGGTAATAATCTCCTGTGGAGTGGCATCAACCATCTGCTCGGTAACGTTTACCAGAAACAGCTTGTCGATTATGGGAATAATCCAATGGAACCCAGGGTTCGCAAACTTATAGTATTTCCCAAGCCTCTCTATTAGGCCTCGCTCTGTTGGTCTTACAATTTTTATTCCCCAAAAGAACAGTAAAAAAACCAAAATGATGATATACAGATATGACATGATAATTTCTCCTCTTTATTTTTTGTTAAAACTCAGCAATCTCTTTATATGGCTTCCGAGCCCCCTTTCGATGGTTTCCGAATGCTCCCGTTACATAAATACTAGAGTAACGTGCGGGAAACGCAAAACAGTTGGGAGTCTACAAGTCGTTAACTCTATGTGCCTTTACCCTTATTGATGTGGGTGAAGGACATTTTTGCCATTAAAAGCAGCGGATAACCATACGACTACTTCTTCTTTTCAGTTGGGCTAGGGAAATTAATTTTACCCCCGATCCCCTTTTCATCGCGTTTGGCCGCCTTGGCAGCACGTTTTTCTTTCAAACTTAAGACCGCAGTCTTTTTACTTGATTTCTCTTTTCCCTCTTTTTCGTGTGACATGCTCGTGGTTATTTGGTTTGTAACATTTGCTAATGCTCAACTTAGAGAATCCTTCTCCCTTGAATTAATCTTAATAACACTGCAATAAGGGCAATAACCAGCAGAAGGTGAATAATGCCTCCAGCATGGTAACCTAAGTAACCCACTGCCCAAAGGATGACTAGAATTACTGCAACTACATACAAAAGACTTCCCATGATTTCTCCATTATTTAGGTGTAGATAGCTAAAAGACAAATATCACTAAATTCGAGCAGGAATGTGTTACATAACTTCAATTATTAATTACATGATTCACAGATTAAGAAGGGGAAATCAGCTGTTGCTATGCATGCTCAGCAACTAAATAGAATATGCCACAACCAATTTTTATTGCCAAACAGAAAGAGGCCCAACATTTCCGCAAAACCAACTAACCATTAGAATAGAATGCTCGATTTTGAGGCTATGCCAATCCGAACCACATTGAGCTGTCGGTTAAAGTGAATGTTGTAGTAGTCCTGTCCGTAGTAGTAATCCACAAAAATGACCCCATCCTTTAAAAATGCAGGTTTAAAGGAAAGAGTATAGTTGAAGATCAACCGCTTCAAGTCCACCTTTTTCGTATCATTCAGGTCACCGGCGATCCATCCCACTCGTATCGATTGATCAAAAATGTAGCGCCTCCTATTATCCTTCTTCGGCACAATTACTTTAAAAACATCCGAAAGTTTTACGGTGATCTTGGCGTTAACAAAAAAACGTAATCGGCCATAAATGCGATTCAATTCCTCATCTTGGTTATAGCTATAGGCCGCATAAAACTTAATATAGTTAGTAATGAATATTAGCTGACTATTGGGGCGCGAAAGGAAAAAGCCACCCTCGAACCAGTTGGTAGAAAAGCTGCCATTTAGCGTATTAATTGTTGTACCATCGGCCTTGTAAAAGTTGCCATCCTGACCGTTTGAATGGTGCAACAACGAAAAGTAGGCAAACAAATCGCTATGCCCCCTCTCTCTATCGATGAACTGGTAAAAAAAAGTCACCCTAGGCATATACGATGGTGTGCGAACAGGGTGCGAGTAACTGTCGTACATCCGCATAAGAATGCGTGGTGAAAGCTCTATACCCCACCTAACATTTTTGTTCAGGCTTATCATGAAGTAGGGAATAATGTCGGCCTCAAATACCAAAGGTTCCAAGTTGCCTAGCCCACTGCCAAACATGATGTAGCTTGGCTCACGAAACATGTTGAATGTTGAAATGGCATTGGATTTTACCGCCTTATAATCCGCTATTATGCTATCGGCACGATTCATCTGTGCATAGGTTTTGCCGAATGCTCCAAAAAGAAGGAGCGTGAGAAGCACAAATTCACATAGTTTTTTCAATTCGATAAGTATAGATGAGCCTTATGCTTTCCTTCCAACTCCAGCTAGCAATACTCTTGTATATAGCTCTACTGCAACTGCGATGCCTTTTACATCGCAATTGCAAAATTACAACCCAGCAACCTCAAAAATAAAAGGCTGATTCTGCAACCAGCCTTTTTAACGTGAAGTGAAGTGACTACTTTTTATTGTCAACGGTAAAATCTTTCAGTGCCTGTCCTAGCTCATCCATGTCGTGGTTGAACTCGGTTTTGAATGATGCCCACTTATCCTTTCCATCCTCCTTATAGTCCTTCAACATATTTTTCATTTCGGTATTCTTCCTCTCCAACTTGGCTATTTCCTTTTGATAGCCAACCTTTGCCTTACCCTTTACCTTGGCAACTTTTGCCTTTAGTTCGGCAATTCGTTGGTCGTAGGTTACCGTTTTTGCTGCCGACTCCTTTTTAAAAGTTTCAACTTCGGCAAGATATGCTTGGTTTGCCTTATCTAGGTCTTCCTTTGCTTGGGTAACATTATCCTTTGCATTATCAACCTTTTGGGCCGGAGTGTTGCACCCAGCGAATGGCACAACTGCTACAAAAGCAAGTGCTACCAATACTAAAAATGTCTTTTTCATATTAACGAAGTTTTAAAGTGATAAAAATTTTAGTACTCATTTATAGCTGACAATGAAGCGAGTGACGAAGCTACCGCTTCTTCAACCCAAACAAAAAGATGCCTCCACCAACTGCCATTACCACAATTCCAGCAATGGGTGACCACGCTATGCTATGGGTTTTGTTTCTCGATACCTGTAGGTCGCCTAAGTCCACTACCTTCTCTCTGGTAACAAAGCTAAACCCAGTAATAAGGGTAATGGCCAAGCCAAGTACCATAACAATGATTCCAACCTTCTTCATACGGTCTGTATAAAATGATTTAAGAGTAGCCAAGAATTCTTACCGCAAGCATTGAAGCTTCTTACAGTAAAATAATAAGAAGTAGAATGATGATGATTGCACCAGCTCCAGAAATGTATATGCCGCCACCATTGCGCATGAGTTCGCTTCTAATGGATTTTACCTCCTTGCGAAGGCCCTTCTTTTCGGATGAGCTTAAGGTTGACTTATCCATACTCTTAATCTCGTTCAACCGGAGGAGCAGCGCGTCATTTTCTGCGGTATTCGCAACCGCAGGCTCAGCTACCAACGTTGTTGGGGCTTTTGTAGCCGCATTCACCGGTAATGGAGCTACTGCTAATAGCATCAATGCTACCATTATGCTGACAGTTACCTTTTTCATGTTACAAGTATTAGTGAGTCAATTTTGACTATACAAAGGTGTACCTATAACATGCTGAAAGAGTTACACAACTATGGGAAAGAGTTACATATTTCACAGGTTCTCCAAATTTTTGGAGCGCTTCTCCTTGAGTTGCCTGTAATAGGTGGGGGTAAGTCCGGTAACTTTCTTGAACTGGTTGGATAGGTGCGCAACGCTGCTGTACTGTAACCGGTAGGAAATTTCGGAGAGGTTGAGCTCATCGTAGAGCAGCAGCTCCTTTACCTTTTCAATCCTGTGCAGAATTATGTAATGCTGCAACGTAATGCCCTTTACCTCGGAGAAGACGTTAGAAAGGTAGGTGTAGTCGTAGCCCAGCTTTTCGCTGATGTAGTCGGAGTATTTAATCTTTGGAAGCTCATCGGAGTAGTGGATCATTTCGATAACCACATTCTTAATCCGCTCAATCAGGATGCTTCGAGCATCATCGAGCAGCTCCAGCCCCATTTTAAGAAGGCCAACGCCCAACTTTTCGCGCTGCTCTGGAGTAATATCCTCCAAAACATCAACCACTCCCAAATCAATCACCACGTAGCGTAGTCCCAGCTTATCCAACTCCTGCTTTACCATCAACTTGCATCGAAGGCTAACCATGTATTTGATGTAAAGCTTCATTTTATTACCTCCAACGAACTCAAAACGGTTAAGAGCGGTATGCGGCGCAAGCGTGTAAGCTCCCCTTAACACGCTCGCTGTTAGTGATGCAATATACGAAATAGATAACTCCATTTCAAGTTTCTATGGCGTTGGATATTAACGCCAGTACCAGCGAAATGTTCGCTTTGGCTGCGTAGTAGAATAACCGGTAGGTGTGGAATTTGTGTAGTAAAGAAACATGCTGAGGCTGAAAGAACTCCAAGAATCTCCGATTTAAAGCACTAGTGACGTTCCCCATAACAGCCTGGTGGTATTCGAAGCTACTGGCCGAGTATAGTTGACATGCATTTTTAAAATGTCCAGGTAATTGGGCAGGATTTTTCTTGTCAGGATAAAGTTGCCCAGATGGCTGAGTCCCGATAAAAGGTAAGATTTTGTACGGTCATGGTCAAAGTGTCTATTCGGAACTGTAATAACCATGACAATTAGTACGTCGGCCGACAGCCCCATTTACTTTGTTATGATAGCTGGGTCGTCACGGTGCATAAAGTTTAATAAACGTGCTAAAATTACTCCGATAGTCTCTGTGGAACGGTTTAATCCGGATTGCAGACGACGACCGAGGGCCGACCATAATTTCCCTTGCGAAGCAAATTGAGATGGTAATTCGGTCCGAACTCAGCAAAGTTAATTACCCACCATCAGTGTTAGCAAACGTTCTGGTCTTTTTTGTTATATACAATAGATAGATCATTATCTATATGTTAAAATAACTTTCAGAGAAGAAATCGGGTTCGTCAATAAGAGTCTTAAGTGTATTAAGGAATCCACAGAATTCTGTAGTTCTCTCTACCGAATTTGTAATTGATCCAGGGTATTCGTTACTTCCATAAATTCTCTTTTTACGCTTCAGGTTATTATATTGTATTTCTAATGACCATTGTTCCCCGTCCAATGCATCGTAATTTTCGTATCTCCTTTTCCATTGTTGAACTTTTAACTTATTGAGTTCAGATATAAACAATTTCAACGCAGCTACAGATGCAGTTTTGGTATGCCTTTCTCCCTCATCAAAGCGATAAGGATCAGAGAAGAATGTTATGGAGTCACCAACTATTGTAATACTATAGTTAGAGGAAAAGAAGCCACCTATTTTGAACTCAAGAAAGTGGATTGAACTTATTTTGATCATTATTCTTAATATTTTAATTTGATATTAATGGATATAAATTAAATATTCATTATTTAATATTGATCAGAATTGGATCATCAAATATCATTTCAAATTTAGGAAATCAGCATGTGTCTTGTCCTAAAATAAGGCTACAAGTTATACAAAAGTTTATTAGTTACAGAAAAGCTTAGATTCGAACCATCTTGGCAATAAAATATACTGCCTATTAACAACTGTGCAATTTATCCGTGGTTTCAATATTTATAAACTTTTCAATAAAAGAAATGCCCTATCAAAGTTACAATTATTTTAAGTCTGATACTGTCCCAAAAAGTGTGTAAAGTGAGATTTTTCTAAATTTAAGGTTGCAAAACTTTAAAATTTAAGAGATGAAAAACCTACGCTTTACACAAGAGCAAGTTACGAAGATTTTGGAAGAAATCGCCATGCAGGATAA
>DATKTT010000146.1:0-2707 GCA_035530955.1 Williamwhitmania sp.
GGAGAAAGAAAATGATCCGAGCGTGTGCATTGTGTTCTATATTTATAAAAATGCTTTCTATATTGCAGATATATGGCGTGAAAACGTGATTTATCCTGAGCTAAAACGCAAGTTGACACTGTTAATCGAAAAGCATAATCCTAATGAGATTTTGATTGAAGATGCTTCGTCAGGGCAATCACTTATTCAAGAGTTGAAAATTAACACGAGAAAGCCGATTATCCCTATTACTCCAACATCTACTGATAAAATAGTTAGGATTTCCTTACAGGCAGGGCAAATTGAGTCAGGACTTGTACATATTCCTGATCGCGCTAATTGGCTATACGATTTTGAAACTGAAATAACACAGTTTCCAAATAGTAAGCATGATGACCAAATAGATGCACTCTCACAATTTTTAAAGAGGGAACGCGATAGGGAAAGTAGTAAATTGAATACTAGCACTCGCATACCGTTAGATAGAAGGTATACTAATAATTCTTTTGATGGGTATTAACAAAAAAAACCCGCTTGCGCGGGTATTGTGTTGTTAATCCAAAGCCTTAGCTAAAGCCTTGGATAAATAGTTGTATTCCTCAAATTATAGCCATTAGTCTTTCTCCTTATTTAGGTTGTGGTCGGTATCGCGTATGAACTTGACGAGTTCTTCAAAAAACTCCAAAGTGAAAACTCCTTCTGGGTTGACTAAGAGCCACCCATTTTCATATTGGTTTTTGCAGAAATCGTAAAAACTTTCGGGTGTAATATGACTCATGTCTAGTGCTCCTATTTAGGTTTGTGTTGTTAATCTAAAGCCTTTTTCTTACTTTGTCCGCAAAGTTTGCCTGCTAACTCTAAAACTTTGGTTGTTTTACCTACTCCACCTTTAGGAGTAAAGAAAATTATTTTCTTCATTGTGATTCCTTAATTGTCTTGCGCGGGCATTTAGGTTAGATGTCAGCTAATGCTCGCATAGCTAACTGTTTGAAACTCTCTACGTTCTCTGATTCATATACCTTTCCATCGCGTAAACGATGGAGTATATGAGAATCAATATAACTATTTACGAAGAAAAGCTCATACTTACCTGACAACTCACTGACTAAAAAGGTAAGTGTTAGTTGTGGTAAAGAACTACTCAGGATTACCATCTGTAGGCTGTCTACTGGGTAAATTTTCCGCGCTATTTCGATGATAATGTCATCATAGCTGACTGGTTCGATGCTACTACACCTACCAATAGATACAACAGATACAACCCCATCTATTATGGGTTGAACACTTAACTGATTCAACATGATTTTGTCTCCTTACAACTTTTGCGCTGCGTTAACTCTTCAAACACGCGATAAGCCAACGTTTTTACAGTTCTACAGTATTCTATAGACTCATCACTTCCACTTCTAGCATCCAACGAAATACCGAACTTTTCGTTTATCGTCTTACATATTACCTGTAATTCAGTTGGGCGAATTCCTAGATCGTGACACAAATATGAATCTGGATATATCCTGAACTCAACATATCCATCTACAATAGATGTAATGTCTCTGATTAACCTATTTATCTCCATTTCTATTCTCCATGCTTTGATACAACACTTCACTGACCCAGTGACGTATTTGCGGGTACAACTGGTTCATTTCTCTTGCCCATCTTTCTGCGCTATCCAACGTAGTTGACATTTTTTTAACTTGGATGTTTCCATTTGGGTATTCACAATGTAATTGATAGTACATAAAAAACTCCTTAATAAGTTGTGTTGATTCGGTAGCTTTGCCACCCATTAGAAGTCGCTATAAGTTGGGTTACATGCGTTGTAATTTATCTAACGCCTGCTTCGCGATACTTCTTACCTCACCATTTAAATTTTCGAGAAGCAATTCTCTTAAATTGGGAATAGCTTCTTTTGCATTCAATTGAATTAACGCTTGTATCGCTTTAATTCTTATTAAATCACCTCCGTCATTGAGCAAGTCAATTAAGAATTTTACCGCTTCTTTGTCCCCTATCTTCCCTAACGACCATATCGCGTATAAGCGTGCACTCCGATCACGATCCTTGGTCAAGTCAATTAAGGGTTTTACCGCTTTCTTTGCCCCTAATTTACCTAGTGCTTCAGCGGATATACCGCGTACCCGATCGTCTTTGTCTTTGAGTAATGCGATTAAGTATTCAATCGCTTCTTTTGCCCCTAATTGTCCTAACGCATCCGCCGCGCAATAGCGTACATAGCTGTCTGGGTCTTTGAGTGAAGCGATTAATGGTTCAATCGCTTCCTTTGCACCTAACTTTACCCCTAATCTACACAATGCTTCAGCCGCACTACAGCGTACACGCCAATCAGGATCATTATTTAGTAATTCTATTAAATCATGAATCACTTCTTTGTCCTCTGAGTAACCCAACGCATCTACAGCTTCACTGCGGATACGACCACTTGGGTCTTTGGTTAAGGCAATCTTTTTCACGTTTTCCGATTTCATAAAAACTCCTTTCTATATGTGTTGATTCGAATGTTATGCCTTTCGGCGGTTGTGTTGAAAGATTTAATAATTTTTCATCTTTCATGTTTATAAGTATGAACTATAGATTTGAATATGTCAAGGTATATAAAACAGTAACTTACTGTAAGTATATGTTTTAACTATGTTAAAAAATTCACATTTTTTGAAAATAATTTTAGTTGATTGATAATACTTACTTAATAAGTAGACCAATCAAT
>DATKTT010000147.1:0-4295 GCA_035530955.1 Williamwhitmania sp.
CCCTGCTGGGCTGTGGTCTACCAGCACAACGGTATTTCCCTTTATAGTCAGTTCCGATAGTAAATTTTTGATGCGTATCGCCTCCGTGGCGTCGAGTCCAGCAAATGGTTCATCGAGGATGTAGGTAATTCCTGCGAGGTCCACGCCTGCAATGCCAAGCAGCCGAAGTTTTTGCTGTTCTCCGGTGGAAAGTGTGTGAGATTCTCTGCTAATTGAAAGATGAGCAATGCCCAGCTGGGTTAGCATTTTAAGCTTATGCTGGAGCTGTTTACAGAGTAGGGTTGCCGCAGCGGCCCCTGCTTTCGCCGTAATTACCGATTCAAGTTTGGGCAATAGAGCGAGCAGTTCATCACCATTATTTTGCGATATTTCGGCAATGTCCAGTCCTAAAAGTTTATAAGACAATGCACTGCTATTAAGTCGTTTTCCGCCACACTGCGAACAGGTCACCCGTTCCATTACCTCCTCAAAACCAGCACCTCTGGAGGTTAAATGGTGAATGGAGTATTCTTCGTTTACTATAGCCACAAGGCCATCCCATTTGCCTGAAAAGTTGAAGCTTCCCTCCCTTTTGCCCCGTTTGTAATTCCACTCCACCTCCCAAACCTTGCTTCCCGTTCCTTCTAGAGCAATTTTTTTTGCTTCCGGGGAAAGGGTATTCCAGGGCTGAAAAAAGTCTACACCCTCTAACTTTCCAATGGTGGCGAGCGTGGCCATCTGTTTACCGTATGGGTCGCCAAGTAGTTTGGCCACCTTACCAGAGCCCATTGCACCAGCGTTTATGGGTTTTTCGGGGTTAGCAATTAGCATCTGAGGGGTGCATTGAAGCCGGCTACCCAATCCACCGCAGGCCGGACAGCCTCCCTGTTCATGGTTGAACGAGAATAGCGTTGATAATGGATTGCCCTCCTTTTGTGGAGATTCTGCTACGCGGCTGTAGATTAGCCGTAGCAGGTCGTAGATTCCCGTATAGGTGCCCACGGTTGATCGGCTATTTGCTGGAAACGGTTTCCTACGAATGGCAATGGTTGGGGTGAGACCACTGGCTTCTGCAATGTTTGCCGCCTGACCCATGCCCAATCTTGAACGAACGTAGGGGGTGAGGTAGCGGCTAAATTCGGCATTGCTCTCCGTGAAAAGGGTGTTGTAAGCTAAGCTCGTTTTTCCTGAGCCGGAAATGCCCGCCAGTGCCAGAATCGTTCCGGTCTCAATGGATAAATCGATATTTTTGAGATTGTGGGTAGATACGCCCTTGAGGGAGATAGCCATCTGTTGTGTTGGTGGCTCAGTTAATGGCTTCAAACCGTTTTGGTGAAAAATGTAATGGGCGGTTATCGACTCAGCGCACTCTTTAAGGCTATCGGGTTGCCCCTGAAAAATTAGGTTACCACCTTGCTTTCCGCTGCCCGGTCCCAAGTCAACTACCCAGCTTGCCTTGGTAATAACATCCGTATTGTGCTCAATGCACACAACCGTATGTCCCTTCCGAGTGAGTTCGAAGAGGGCGTTTAGCAGTGCCTCCGTGTCATGCTGGTGAAGACCGGTGGTTGGCTCATCGAGGAGGTAAAGTGTCTTCCCCTTGCCCTGCCGAAAAAGTTCTGTTGCCAGCTTAATGCGCTGCGCCTCTCCGCCGCTGAGCGTATCGGAACTCTGGCCCAACTTCAAGTAACCACAGCCTAGGCTGCAGAGTAGCTGCAACAGCTTACTCATTGATGGTTGATCGGCAAAAAGATGGGTGGCCGCCTCAATGCTTGTGTTGAGTACGTCGGAAATGGAGAGGTTGTTGTAGGTGATTTCCAGAACTTCTGGCTTAAATCGCTTACCGTTGCAAACGGTGCAGGTGGTTTCGGCCGTCCCTAAAAAGTGGAGACCCAGTTCCAATTTTCCCGCACCGAGGCAGGTTTCGCACCTACCTCCAGCAACATTAAAGGAGAAGTGGCTTTTTTTGAAACCTCTAGCTTTTGCCTCTGGCAGTGAGCCATAGAGATCGCGGAGCATATCCATTAGACCTGTATAGGTGGCCGGGTTACTTCTCGATGTTTTGCCAATGGGGCGCTGGTCAATTTCCACCAACCGGGTAATGCCGGCGAGCCCAGTAATCTCGCCTATTTCATCCAGCGCTCCGCCGTCCCGACCCAAGCTGTGCCGAGCGAGCTTGGCAAGGACATGGTGCAGCAATGTCGACTTGCCTGCTCCCGATACGCCCGTAACAGCGGTGAGTTGGCCTTGAGGAATGGTTACCGCGATGTGCTTAAGGTTGTGCACATGCAAGTTGGAGAGTTCTATTGCTTTAAGCGCTGGCGCAACGGTTGGCTTGGAGATTTGAAGCACGCGAGCACCGCTCAAAAATTGCCAAGTTGGGCTTTGATTATGCTTTTCATTAATAAATTGTTGGGGAGAACCACTAAAGAGCAGCTCTCCACCTTTTTCTCCAGCCATAGGCCCAAGATCGATAAGGTGATGGGCTATTTTCATTACTGAGGGGTCGTGCTCCACCAGCACTACCGTATTTCCTTTTTGGACGAGTTCGTTGAGTATACCTATTAGTGCCTCCGTATCTCTCGGGTGAAGACCTGTTGTTGGTTCATCGAGCACAAAGCAAACATTTTGCAGCCTTGTTTCGCTTAGCGTAACCAGCTTTAGGCGCTTCAACTCACCGCTTGAGAGCGTTTCGGCATTTCGGGCAATCTCCAAATGTCCAAGTCCAAGCAGCTGGGCTGCCTTTACCGTTTTGAGCATCTCGCTAACGATAACCTTGGCTGCCCCTACTTGCAGTATCTCGGTGCTCAAAAGGAAAGCAGACAGTTCATCGAGGCTGAGGATGGACAGTTCATGGATGTTTCTGCCTGAAATAGCTATGCTTAGCGCTTCAGGTCGAAGTCGTGCGCCTTGGCAAGCTGAGCATGGTCTGCTTTGGGTAAAGCGCAGTATATTTGGATTTCGGTCGCGCTGCAGGATCTCCTCCATTACTGGAATAATACCACGGTAGTAGCCTTCCTCTCGAGGTTTGGCGGTGATACCCGTCCATTTCATTCGCGATTCCAGCGTATGCTTTCCAAAGGGGACTTTCAACTTGGTGGTTCCATACAAAACCACCTGTTTTTGTTCGACTGTAAGTTCCTTCCAGGGTATATCAACAGAGAATCCTTCAGCATGGCAAACCTGATCGAGAACCTCCATGGTGACCTGGGAGTAGATTATGTACGGCTTGGGAGTAGTGAGCACCAGCGCTCCTTCACGTAACGATTTGTCCGGATTGCCAACTAAACTTTCTTGGTCTATATAATCCTCCACGCCAAGCCCTTTGCAGCTAGGACAGGCACCTTTGGTGGTGTTGAACGAAAAAAGGCTTCGATCGGGCTTTACATTGGAGTATTGCCCGGGCAACTGCTTACCAGTTCGCGCAAAAAGCAACCTCATTTGGTCGTAGAGACCCGTTATGGTTCCAACGGTGGAACGGGTAGAAAGTCCATAAATGTGCTGGTCAACCGCCACCACTGGCAGTAAATTCTCTATGCTTTCTACGTTTGGTGGCTGAAGTTTTCCCAGCAGGATTTGAGCATTGGCCGATAGGTTTCCATAAAACCGGCGCATACCCTCTCTAGCAATAACGTTGTAAGCAAGTGTGCTCTTTCCCGAACCTGAGATGCCGGTAATGACGGTAAGCGCTCGATGGGGTATGGCAACCGTAATGTTTTTTAAATTATTTTCGCTTGACCTGTTTATATAAATTTTTGCCTTGTTGGTCATGGAGTTGTTCTTTTTACAAAGGAATTAAAATATTTTTTCTTTCTTTAAAAGTTAGAGCATGAGTTGGTCTTGAAAGGGAATACTTTTCCTGATAATCATGATATTTAAGTAACTTAGAGAGCAAAACTGGTTGAAATTGTATGCTTAGAAAACGTTTAAGATATTTCTGGATTGTTGGTTTGTTTTTTGTTTTATGGGGCGATGCTTTAGCAGGCAATTTGACGGATACTCTCTATCTTCATCAATTGGTTGAGAAGGCGGATACCTACATCGACAAGGGTAACTACGATTCGGCATACCGAATGGCCGATAAGGCTCGAGTTTTGGTTCAACAAACACGTTACACTCGAGCATATGCCACTGCATTAAACAGGTTAGGCGTTGCAAGCCGATGGAAAGGGAATCTTAGCCAAGCGTTGGACTTCTTCTCTCGTAGCTTGCATATTGCCGACTCTTTAAATGATTGGAGATTAAGGGCCAACAACCTTACAAATATTGGTGCTGTTCACCGCATGGTGGGCGATTATTCCAAGGCACTTGCAGCC
>DATKTT010000148.1:0-11304 GCA_035530955.1 Williamwhitmania sp.
CGCTTGCGCTCATCTCCTCAAAGTGTTCAATAATGTGTGCGGTGGTGGAATTCACCGGATAGGCCTTTGCCGGATAGGGATCAATCCCCAGCTTGCGAAGTTCCTCAAGCGATTGACGTCGAATAATCTCTTGTTCGCTTAACTCTAAGTTGTTCATTGTTTATCTATTTAGCACGCAAATATATCAATTTCTTGGTTATGGGCTGGCTGCTTCCTCGTTGTTTGCACTGTTGTTGGGCTGGATTTTTTTTGCAACGTTTTCTGCTGGAACGATATGGATGATTCGTTTTATTAAGTTAGGCTTTTCTTGAGTTACTTATGGGGTAATTGTTTCTTTCTTGATTCATTTGGTCTAAAAAAGTTTATTTTTGGAGAAAAGCATTTCGTTATGGAGGAGCTAAAACGGTTGCGTCACGAGCTGCATAAAAATCCCGAACTGTCGAATCAGGAGTCGGGCACTGCATTAAGACTAAAGTTTTTTCTTAGCCGCTATCGTCCCGATGAGCTTGTTCAAAATGTGGGGGGAGAAGGATTGCTGGCCGTATATAACGGGTTGGAGCCTGGACCAACTGTGCTGTTCCGGGCCGATATGGACGCGTTGCCCATAACCGAAATAAATAAGTTGCCTTACTCTTCATCCAAGAAGGGAGTGGGGCATATGTGTGGTCACGATGGCCACATGACCATTCTCTCGGGGTTGGCCATGCAGCTGCACAGTAAGCCACCGCAACGTGGACGGGCAATGCTGCTGTTTCAGCCTGCCGAGGAGACGGGCGAAGGAGCTGCTAGGGCGCTGGCCGATATGATTAGGCAAGGCTACTCTCCCGACTATGCTTTTGCTTTGCACAACATGCCACGCTATCCACTCGGAAGTTTGTTGCTCAGCAGAGAGGTTTTTGCGGCAGCATCAAAGGGACTGGTGGTTAAACTCACCGGACACTCCTCGCATGCGGCAGAACCCGAAAAGGGTATAAGCCCTGCGCTTGCCGTTGCACGAACCATAGAGGGACTTATTCATCTCTCCAAATCGGCACCTGGGTTTGAAGACTATATTCTTCTTACCGTTATCTACGCTAGGTTAGGCGAAATCGCCTTTGGAACCACACCCGGGTATGCGGAGGTTATGGCAACCCTACGTTCATTCAAGAATGAGGATATGGCACTTCTTACAAAACTCTCGGAAGAGATTGTAAGGAAGGTGGCAGCCGAGCAACACCTTAAGGCAGATATTTCTTATGTTGAAGAGTTTCCGGCTGCAGTAAACAGCTCCGATGCCATTGCCTATGTTGAAAAGGCTGCAAACCAAGCCTCCATTCCAATAGTGGAACTTGTAAAGCCTAACGGATGGTCAGAGGATTTTGCACACTTTTGCCTTCACTGTAAGTCAGCCATATTTGGGTTGGGCTCAGGAGTTGACCACCCCGAGCTGCATCGACCCGACTACGATTTTCCTGACGAGATAATCGAGCCAGGGGTAAACCTTTTTCATGGAATTGTTCGGCAATTGTTGGGCTAAGCATTCATTCATTTAGGGAGAATGCAGCCACCGATCTTGACGGTATAAATGAAATTGTTGGCCGGTTTTACGGAAAAAAATCTTTTTCTTTGTTCCTCTTCAAGGAGGAATTCAATCATGAGTTATTTGAGAAAGCCGGAATGGCTAAAGATAAAGCTCGAGCGCGGTGCTTCGTTTACCGACGTGAGCAACATTGTGAAGGACCACAAGTTGGAGACCATTTGCAGCAGTGGCAAGTGTCCAAATATGCACGAGTGCTGGAGCTGCGGAACAGCCACCTTCATGGTGCTGGGCGATACCTGCACCCGTTCATGTAAATTCTGTGCAACTAAAAGCGGAAAACCGCTGCCACCTGACACCGATGAACCGCAAAGGCTAGCCGAAAGCATTCAGCTAATGAAGCTGCGCTACGCCGTTATCACTTCGGTTGATAGGGACGACCTGTCCGATGGCGGAGCGGCCCACTGGGCAGCATGCATCAAGGAGGTTAAGCAAACTAATCCTAACATTAAAGTTGAGGTGCTAATTCCCGATTTCGATGGGCATACCTCTCTAATTGATGTGGTGCTGGCTGCCAAACCCGACGTGGTGGCCCATAACGTAGAAACCATTGCCCGCCTCACACCGCTCGCCCGCAGTAGAGCTCGTTACCAGCTTAGCCTCGACGTGCTGCGCTATATAGCATCCACCGGCATGGCCACCAAAACGGGCATAATGGTTGGCCTGGGCGAAACAGAAGCCGAAGTGATAGAAACCATGCAGGATGCGTTTGATGCAGGTTGTTCCATATTTACCATAGGTCAGTATCTTCAACCAACTCAAAACCACCTACCTGTGGTGGAGTATGTTCACCCCGACATCTTTAAGCGTTATGAAGAGGAGGGAAAAAAGATAGGGTTGAAGCAGGTGGTTAGCGGCCCGCTGGTGCGGTCGAGTTACCATGCTGCCGATTTTTCGAACCAATAACAAAACTTTTATGAGCAGCATAGTGGAGTTTAAAGATTTGGGCACCATAGCCTATGGCGAAGCCGTTGAAGTGCAGGAGGGATTCTTTAAAACGGTGGTGGAGCATAAGCTTTCCGGTGCAAAGGATAACTTCAAGGGATACTTGCTCTTTTGTGAACACCCACACGTATATACCCTTGGAAAGAGTGGCAACGCCGGCAATATGCTCATTACCGATGAGTTTCTCAAAACCATAAACGCCAGCTACTATCCTACCTCAAGGGGGGGCGATATTACCTACCACGGTCCTGAGCAGCTTGTGGGCTACCCCATTATCGACTTGGAGGCCTTTGGTATTGGGCTTAAGGATTATATTGCTGAGCTGGAGCAGGTTTCCATTGGAGTATGCGCACATTACGGCATAGCCGCCACGCGCCTCGATGGTGCTACCGGAGTGTGGCTCGATGTTGGCGTAGCTGGCCGAGAGCGAAAGATTTGTGCCATTGGCGTTCGTGCCAGCCGTTTTGTTACAATGCACGGCTGGGCATTTAACGTGAATACCGATTTGAAATACTTCTCCTACATAAACCCTTGTGGATTTGTGAATAAGGGCGTTACCTCACTCGAGGTGGAGCTGAAGCACAAGGTGCCAATGGATGAGGTGAAGGAGGTGTTTAAGCGGGAGTGGAAAAAGGTATTCGATTGCGAACTTTCGGGTAACTAAGCGAACAATTAGTAATTTTTGTTTATACCTTCGTGAATTATCAATTGGCAACGTTTGCAGTGCGGATTTGATGGGGAGAGTGAAAGCAAAGGCGCCACAAATTTTATAGCGATGAAAAAAATAAGAACTACATATGGAAAAGCGATGGGTTTTAAAGGAGCAGGGAGATGCGTCCGAGGTTGCCCAATTGTCAGAAGACCTGGGGATTGACAAGGTTCTTGCCAACCTCTTAATTCAACGAGGCGTAAGAACATTCGAACAAGCAAAATATTTTTTTCGTCCCTCTCTTGAAATGCTCTACGACCCCTTCCTCATGAAGGATATGGACAAGGCCGTAGCGCGCATTCAGGAGGCCATTTCGAAAGATGAGAAAATTTTAGTTTATGGCGACTACGATGTGGATGGAACCACAGCGGTGGCATTGATGTATGCCTTCCTGAGCAAAATTTTCGACAAGATTTACTACTACATCCCCAATCGCTATTCGGAAGGATACGGAATTTCGCTGGCAGGCGTTGACTACGCTGCCGACAATGGCTATTCGCTTGTTATTGCCCTCGATTGCGGCATTAAGGCGGTTGAAAAGGTGGATTATGCCCGCCAAAAGGGAGTCGACTTTATCATTTGCGACCATCACCTTCCGGGCGATGTTATTCCTGCTGCGGCTGCGGTGCTCGATCCCAAGCGGCTCGACTGCAGCTATCCGTTTAAGGAACTCTCTGGATGCGGTGTCGGGTTTAAGTTGGCTCAAGGTATTGCCCTGCGAAAGGGAATTCCATTTTCGGAGTTGGAACCGCTTCTCGACTTGGTGGCGGTAAGTATCGCTTCCGACATTGTTCCGCTCATTGATGAGAATCGTGTGCTGGCCCACTTTGGATTAAAGCGGCTCAACGAAAACCCTCGCAAAGGGTTAAAGTCGATTATTAAGCTGGCTGGCCTCGATGGCCACTCCATGGCCGTGGACGATATTGTGTTTAAGATTGGCCCTCGAATTAATGCGGCTGGACGAATGGAATCGGGTAAGGCTGCTGTTGATCTGCTGCTGGCCCAGCGCGACGACCATGCCACCGAGATGGGCGACCTGATAAACACCTGCAACAACGATCGAAAAAATGTGGACCGTTCCATCACCCTGCAGGCGCTGGAGATGATTGGGACCAGCCCCGAGCTACAGAGCAAAAAGGCTACCGTGCTCTATAATCCTGAATGGCACAAGGGTGTAGTGGGTATAGTGGCTTCACGCCTCATCGATTACTACTACCGGCCCACCATTGTGCTCACCAGCGCCAAGGGTTTTGCAACTGGCAGTGCTCGCAGCGTCCCCGGCTTCGACCTCTACCAGGCCATTGATAGCTGCAGCGATTTACTCGAAAACTTTGGTGGTCACATGTACGCCGCTGGGCTTACGCTTAGGGTGGAGAACGTTGAAAAATTCAAGGAGCGGTTTGAAAAGGTGGTGGCTGAAAACATCACCGACGACATGATGGTTCCCATGGTGGAGATTGATTCTGAACTTTCCCTCGCCGAAATTAACGATAAGTTCTTCAGAATACTGAAGCAGTTTCAGCCTTTTGGCCCCGGAAATATGTCACCGGTGTTTGTCACCCGCGGAGTGGTGGACAACGGCGATGGCCGACTAGTTGGGCTGGAGCACGACCACCTCAAGCTCGACCTTATCCAGGAGGATAACCCATACAAACCCATTGCCGCCATTGGCTTTCAGCATGCAACGCACTTCGACCACATTCAGCAGGGAAAGGCTTTCGACGTATGCTACGCCATTGCCGAAAACACCTACCGTGGCGTGTCTTCCATTCAGCTGAGGATTAAGGATATTAAGTATTAGGATTTCTGGTTTCTGGTTTTCGTTCGGTGAACTCTCCGGCTTTTGACGGATCGGTTCTAGTTCCTAATGTCTAATTTCTAGTTTCTAATTCCTAATTTGCCTTCAACTCCTATCCCAAGGTAATGCTCCATTGCCTTGGCTGCTCATTTGCCACTGGACAACAAGGTTTTTACTATATTTACGCTAGCAATACTGTGGTGGGCAAGGATGAGGAGATCAAAGCCAGCTGTTGTTAATCTTCAAATTTGTTCATTCCCAAATTATTTCCCTACCTTCGCTATACGTTCTTTGAATTTGCCAGAGCAACCCCTACCGCTACAACGGCAAGCTGGAGCGCAGCGGAAGTCCCGATTTTTAATCGGGGGAGCTGCAGACGTTCCTGCAGGTGGCCGGACGTTCTTTGGATTGGTATGACTACGGCGCGCGGTTCTACGAGCCCGAGATTGGTCGGTGGCAGGTGATTGACCCTGAGGCAGAGGTAAACCGGCGGTGGAGCCCCTACCGGTACGCTTACGACAACCCGCTGCGGTTCCTCGACCCGGATGGGATGCTCGAAGAATTGTTTATTACGGGGGATATGGCTGACGAGGCAACTGAACAACTGCAAAAATCAACCTCGTTGACGTTGTCAAGGGATAGCGAAACAGGAAAAGTCATTGCAGCAGGTGAGGCTAAAACTGATGCTGACAAGGTATTATTGGCAGCCATAAATGATGAATGCGTAACCGTTAATGTTAATGCGACCGCAAGTAATGAGGGAAAAGATAATAATTGGTTCGTTGGAGGCCAATTTGGAGGTAGTGAGGTAAATGAAGACGGGAAGGTTACTTCTACACAAACTGTTAATCCAGTTCATACTGAAGCAATTGACAAAATGAATGAAATACCCTCAGGAACGACTGTTTTGCATGAGGTCATGGAGTCTTATATTGGGGCTAAGGATAGCCCTGGAACTTCGGCACCAACATCATTCGATGATATATCAAGCAAGACACCAGATGGAATGGCTTATCTAAATGCACATAACAAGGCTATGGCTACGGATCCTCGATATAAGGAGCCAAATGTATCTCAAGGGGCAGAAGGCGTGTATATTTCTAAGTTTCCGTATAATCGTTTGTTACCACCAAAATTAAATCCAGAAGTTTTACTTATTAAATTTTCAGGGAAATGAAAAGTATATTTATTCTTTTGCTTTTTGTGCAAATAGTTTGCTTGTCTTCATTTTCTCAAACTAACTGTAGATTGTTAAGAATCTATTGCATTACTGAATATGAGGATGGTTATGTGATCAAGGGGATCGATGAGAATAGCAATGACACTTTAAACATTATTTCAAAAAGGGATACAATATGGGATAAATCTGGATATAAGAGATTGCAGGTCGGAAACAAATATCTCGTTCAAGTTGATAATAGAGTTGGTCGAATGTCTGCAATGCCCCTAGAACATTTTGTAGTAAGAATAGTATCAACTATTGTATGGAAAAATGGAGATAGGACTAGGGATATACCTCAGTTTTCAAATAATATAAAGGATTTGTATATTAAAGAGGAAAAATAACAATTTCAAGTCCTAGTTGGTGTTAGTGGTCAATCCCAGCATGCTACGACTGTAATGGGCAATTGTCATTTACACTTTTTAACGAAGTTTACCCCCTGCCAGCGGTCAGCTGGCGAGGAGGCTTTTACAGGGTAGCAACGTTTATCTGGAAGAAGTCCTTGAACTTCTCAATTACAGTCAGGGGGTGACTTTTTGCATCCGAAAAATAGTCACCCCCTGACTAGGACGCGTTGCTGCATAGGCACATTTCCAAATTATTTTCTACCTTCGCTATACGTTCTTTGAATTTGCCAAAGCAACCCCTACCGCTACAACGGCAAGCTGGAGCGCAGCGGAAGTCCGGCCTTTGACGGAGAGCTGCAAACGTTCCTGTAGGTGGCCGGACGTTCTTTGGACTGGTATGATTACGGCGCCCGGTTCTACGAGCCGGAGATTGGGCGGTGGCAAACCATTGACCCGGTGGCGGAAAAGGCTTACGGCTGGTCTCCGTTTCGCTATGGCTACGATAACCCTATTTCCTATGTTGATTCTACGGGCATGTCAGAGGATTGGTATGAAGATGAGAACAACAACGTCGTCTATGATGCAGCCGTTACTAGCCAGGCAGATCTTGATAGCAAGGGAGTTCAGGGAACATACCTTGGGAAGGAGGGGTATGGAATCAACCCAAGTACTGGTGATGCGGTGCACTATAAAGCAGATGGTACAACCTCAGAGGGCTCTAATGGAATAGAAGCGGCAGGCGTCAGTGCACCAATGTCTGATCATGCTCGAACGATGAGCAATCCAGAAGTACAAGCTATTCACAAGGAACAAGCTGAGTTTATAAAAACAGCAGTCGATGTAACTGTTGCTTCTGTAGAAAATGCTGGTGATGCAATAAGTTACGCCGGATATTCTTTAACGGCTACAGGTTTAGGATCGGAAGTGGGCTTGCCGATGGTTGTTTTAGGTGGAACAATATCGGCTTCAGGAGGACTTGCTGAAGCTGGCGTAGCTTATCTCAGGGGGGATAAAGAACTAGCTGCAACAAAATTTATTACAACAATGGCAGGTGTTGGTTTGTCTAACCCAGTGCTAAAAAGCAAAGGATTTTCAACAATTGAAAAGATTGGCATAAATGCTTGGATTGATGGCCCCAAAACAATTATTGATAAATGTTTGTCAAAAAAATGAGATTATGTTTATAGCAATTTTATTTTACATGCTGTCTGCTCTAATGGTTTTCTTTGCCTACCGTTTTTATTTTAATTATTGGAAAAAGAATGGTTTAGTTGCAACAGAAGAATACCCATTTCATGTATTTTTACTGATAATAGCCTTTATTTTTTTCATAATTGCTTCACGAAATTTACATTGAGTTTACAACTTATATTTTGGATAATTCTTTTCACATAAAGGTCATAATTCTTTACTTCATACTATAGAGATAAACAACAATAAACTCGGGAGGAGGTGACATTAGGGTCGCTCAAATCCTTGCAGTAAGGACTACGGCCCATCCAAAACAGGTCAACCACCACCCCCCGCTAGCGCTCAGCTGGCGGGGGGTGGCTTTTATAATGTAGTAACTTATTCTCAATTACAGTCAGGGGGTGACTTTTTGCTTCCGAAAAATAGTCACCCCCTGACTATCGTAGACCAAATGCTCACCCCGCAGCGTTCTCCTGTTTGCCCGGACAAAAAATGAGACGATGGCGCGGACGTCCTCGTCCGTGCCAACCTACCGGGGCAGCGCAAGTTAACCCCAATGCCAAGCATTAAGGAAGTCATTGCGACAGCCTGTTCAAAAGCGCACGGAGTTTGCATGGGCATGCTGCCCATAAGCATTGTTGACTATGGCCATTCCCTCAGGATTACATTCTCAAATTACTACGTTTTCCTTCGCAGGGCTAGCGTCTCTTTTTCATTGGCATAACTGGTCTTGCCATTGTCGGATTGTTTCATTGCCGTATTGGCACATTTCCAAATTACCCCATTCTCAAATCTTCAAATTAATTCCCTACCTTCGCTATACGTTCTTTGAATTTGCCAGAGCACCCCCTACCGCTACAACGGCAAACTGGAGCGCAGCGGAAGTCCCGATTTTTAATCGGGGGAGCTGCAATCGGTCCTGCAGGTGGCCGGACGTTCTTTGGACTGGTATGACTACGGCGCCCGGTTCTACGAGCCCGAAATTGGAAGGTGGCAGACTATCGACCCGCTGGCGGAGAAATCCAGAAGGTGGAGTCTTTATTGCTACACAAGTGATGATCCAATGAACAGAGTTGACCCAGACGGAATGACTGATTTCACCATGAATCAAGAGACTGGTGCTGTTACCCAAGTAGGTGGTGCAAATAAAGAACCTGATAGGATATTAAAAACTGATTCTAAAGGTAATGTGAAAACAAAAGGGCATTTTTTAGTTAGAAAATCTGAGCAAGGAAAACCAAAAGTTGCAATTGGCGGTATCGGGAAAGGTATTTTAACTAATGGAATGAATTTGAAAACAGAAAATCACATTATTGAAGTCGGAGGGAAAGAACAGCCAACCGTTACAGAGGTTGAGTCATTTGCATTAAAATTATCCAATTATGTTGGAAAAGAAATAAAGGGTGCGTATTTTTCCAAAGACGGATCAGGGACAACAAGCCAAATGACAATTGGAATGTATAAGGATAATCTTCCTGATGAATCGTTTTATTCCGGTTCACAATTGGGATTTGCGAGAAATTTAGTTTTGAGAGGCTTTTTCCATACTCACCCTTGTTATGGAAATAGTACTCTTATAAGTAATTCTAGATCAGATCCCTCTACGCAAGATAAAACAACTCGGGATAATGATCTTCGATCCAATCCATCTCTGAAGTTCTTTATACTAACACAACCTGACAGTTATGGAGATGAGTATCCAAAAAAAATTGATTATACCACAACCTATTAAGCCAGACAATAAGGTGAGTTGTAAATGTATGTAATTATGAAAACACATCGGTTTATATTTTTTATATCAATTTTGCTGCTGTTTGTGAACTGTGCTTCATTTAAAGGAAGAGCATTAATCCAGACAGGAGGTAAAAATGAGGCTATTCAAAATGCCATTTTGGATTTTTCGAACTCCAGCAAACTTTATAAGGCGGATTCTGTATTTTCCGTATTGTTTCTGGATACGGTGCGCAGAATGGTTTTAAGTAAACTCGATGATGGAAGCTATAAATGGATTATTGGTAGAGCTTATAAGGGGATAATAGCAGTAAGTATATCTGCAAGCCATAATCGATTTCTGTATACTGCAGATACTAAAGTTGGCAGCAAGGGGAAATTACCTTCTCGATATGTTGAAAAATCTGGGAAACTTTTCTTTTGGTGGGATGATAATTACGCATTAACAGAAGAGGTGCTTGACGTATTTCGTAGGTATGAGCTTCTTCAAGATGATGAAGGAGGGACTATTAAATTCCTTGATTCTAGAATTAACGATGCTCAAAAAGCAACTGATTATTATTTTTGCAAGAAAGATTTAACAAATTACAAGAAAGTAACTACAAATAAAGCAATAGGTTATTATGAACCACCAAAATTAAGTTGTAAACCATAACGTATTAAAAACCAAGCAGATTATAGTTTTTGTTTTTATATAGCCAGTTCCGTTAGCCCGGATAATCCAATAAAACGCTCTGGTGAAGATGCCGTTAGGAGCGTTCGAAACCTTGCCGAAAAAGTAAGAGCTACAGCCCATTTAAGACTGGCCAAAAGGCCACTCCCCGCCAGCGCTCAACTGGCGGGGGGTGGCTTTTATAGTGTAGCAACGTTATTCTGGAAGAAGTCCTTGAACTTCTTCTTGGTGAGCATTGTCTCAATCATGGAGAAAACAATGCTTTTATCCTTTTCGTCCAGCTCTTGGATAAGCCAAGAAATGTTATTCCTAATATTTCTTTTTATTATTATTGTTCACTATATTTACGTGTTCATTTTAAATGAACATCAGATATTAATGAACAACATTGTTTTATGGACACAGATAATGATGTTATAAATAAGGCAGTTAGTGCTATTGAAGCAATAGTGGAACTGTCTCATAAAATTGCGGTAAAAGGTGGCGCTAATAGTAAAAAAGTGGTAATTGATGGTGTTGTGTTTACTGCACTAGTAGAAGATGAAATAACCCAAACAAGAAAAGGTCTTGTTATGAGTAGGGTTAGTAATGTGCGCTACGATAGCAATGATCCATTTCTTGTAATTGCAAAGTACATTCCTACCACAATAGCCAAGGAGTTGAGACAGCTGAAGATCAACTACCTTGATGTATCAGGAAATGCTTACATACAACATCAGAACTTCTTCATATACATTAAGGGGGAAAAGTTCGTAAAACCACCAATGGTTAATCAAACAAGAGCATTCCAGAAGGCTGGTTTGAAAATGATATTTGCTTTTTTATTGGAACCTGACTGTGTTAATAACACATTTCGTTTTATCGCTGAATCAACCGGTGTGTCCCTGGCATCGGTTGGGTATGTGATGAAAGAGTTGGAATCGCTAAACTTCGTATTAGAGACTAAGAATAAACGGGTTCTTAAAAATAAGGTTGAACTGCTAAACCGTTGGATCGTGGCCTACCATGATGTCTTAAGGCCAAGTCTAGTCAAAAAAAGGATGAAGTTTACCAGTATAGAGAGCAACAACCAGTGGAGAAACTTACCTCTTAAAGAGGTTGATGATTTAACC
>DATKTT010000149.1:0-3789 GCA_035530955.1 Williamwhitmania sp.
TCGCGCTGGTGAAGGAGCCATTCTGTTGGGCGACAATGTGCTGGGGTTAGAAGCAAGCTTGGGCTGTAAGATCGACATGGCCCATGAGTGGCGAAAATTTACTGGGCTACCATTTGTTCTGGCGGCCTGGGTTTCGAACCGGAAGCTTCCCAGCGATTTTATGGCGCTATTCAACGATGCACTTAAGTATGGCGTTAACCACCTCGACGAGGCTGTACTCATTGGCAACCCTAAGGGAATTCTTACACCAGAGGATACACGACGTTACCTCACCGAAAATATAAGCTACATTTTCGACAACGAGAAAATGGAATCGATGAAGCTATTTCAGAAGTTGCATGCTCAAATGGAAACCGTGCCCAGCTAAACTTCGACATTTCCTTTTATTTATTTGCCGAATTGTTTAATGTCCAAATTTCGAAGCCTGTATGATTGCCATATACTACAAAGCACTTAAAAAGATAATCCATGAGGCGGATGTAAAGGTTTTCGACGAGATAGACCCTGAGGAGATTCTTTGGATCGACCTAATCAATCCAAGCCTTAAGGAGAAGAAGGCGCTGGAATCGTTTTTGGGAACCAACCTCACCTCCCGACAAAAGGCTGAAGAAATTGAGAGTTCATCGCGCTATTCGGAAACGGAGAATCTGGTGATTGCCAACTCCAACTTTTTGATTCAGGAGGAGGATACCTTCACTTACGAGCCGGTTTCCTTTATTCTAAAGGATGGCATTCTAGTTTCCATGCGAAATGCCGAGCTGAAAGTATTCGACGAATCTACCCGAAAATTTCAGATTAACTACAAGGCCTATCCATCCGGATTTCACATTTTGGTGGCGCTACTCGAAACGCGAATCGACCTCGATGCTGACATGGTGGAAAGTATTGCGCGAGAAATTTCACAGGTGAGCAAGCGGCTGTCGCTAAACACCGATATCGACGAGGAGATTATCCTAACCATCAACCAGCTGCAGGAAAACACCATGCTCATCCGCGAGAACATTATCGACAAGCAAAGGGTGCTATCGGGCATTATGAAAAGCGAACGGTTCCCCTCCGACATCTACCCCAAGCTCTCCATTATGCTCAAGGACGTAAGCTCGCTGATTAACCACACCGACTTTAGCTTCGAGCGTTTGGAATACTTGCAGAATACCTTCCTTGGGTTGATCAACATTGAGCAGAATAAGATTATAAAGATATTTACAGTGGCCTCGGTGGTGTTTATGCCGCCAACCCTCATTGCCAGCGTATATGGCATGAACTTTAAAACAATTCCGGAACTCCAGTGGACAGCTGGTTATCCGTTTGCCATTGGCCTCATGATATTTTCATCGCTACTAACTCTATACCTATTCCGCCGTAGGAAGTGGCTTTAACTAACACCACCAGAACACACCATGAAAACACTGCTGCACTTAACATTTTCGCTGCTTGTTGCCATAACCGCCATCACAGGGGCCAGGGCACAAGCTACCGATACCACACGACATGCAAAAGAGCTGGTTTACCAGATCAATATTCTGAGTGAAATTGACCCTGCGGCATGGCGCATGGTGCAAAGTGGATTTAGGGAGGCTGAAGAACTGCACGCCAACTTGGTGCTCATTCGCATGAATACATATGGTGGCATGCTCAACTCGGCCGACTCCATCCGAACCAAAATTCTGAACAGTCCCATCCCCGTGTGGGTATTCATCGATAACCAGGCTGCCTCAGCAGGAGCACTCATCTCTATTGCTGCGAGCAGAATATACATGCGTAAGGGAGCAAGCATTGGTGCAGCCACCGTGGTGAACCAAACAGGAGAAGCACTCCCCGACAAGTATCAATCGTTTATGCGCGCTATGATGCGCGCCACGGCCGAATCGCATGGCAAGGACACCCTTATCTCGGGTAAGGATACCACCTTCCGTTGGCATCGCGACCCGCTGATTGCAGAGGCTATGGTCGATCCACGAACGGTTATTCCTGGCATTATCGATTCCACCAAGGTGCTTACCTTTACCACGTTGGAGGCCATCAAGAACCACTACTGCGAGGGCGAGGCCGAGTCGGTAAGCGAGGTGCTAGCCATGGGTGGTGTTACCAACTACGAAATTCACGAGCAGCGTATCACTGGGTTGGACAGCATTATGGGCTGGCTGCTGAACCCTGTTGTGCAAGGCATTCTTATCATCCTCATCTTTGCAGGAATCTACTTCGAGCTGCAAACGCCAGGCATTGGTTTTCCAATTATACTAGCCATTATTGCGGCGGCAGTTTACTTTGCCCCACTCTACCTCGATGGGCTTGCCGAAAACTGGGAAATAATCATGTTTCTACTTGGTCTTGTGCTTATTGCCATAGAGGTGTTTGCCATTCCTGGCTTTGGCATTGTAGGCATTACCGGTATTGTGCTCACCTTTCTGGGGCTTACCCTGAGCATGATAGACAACGACCTATTCAAGCAACAGGGACCAATCCCTGCAGGCCCCATTGTGCAACCGGTGGTAATAGTCTCCGTGAGCATGTTCCTCTCACTGGTAATGGTGCTCTTTCTGAGCAAGAACCTATTTGGCAACAAACGTTCGCCGCTCTACCGGTTGGCATTACATGCCCGGTTGACCGAACAGGAAGGTTTTGTAGGTGTGGACCTTAGCCAAAAAGACATGGTCGGAAAAACAGGCGTAGCCGTATCGGTGCTACGACCCTCGGGTAAGGTTGAAATTGACGGGGAAGTTTACGACGCCATCTCCACTGAAGGCTTCACGCCAAAGGGCGAAACGGTGGTGGTAAAGAAAAATCTTGCGGGGCAGATCTATGTTACCAAACCATAAAATACAAGACCATGGAAACGCAATTTACCTTTAGAGACTATAGGCCTAACGACTACCGTGGCGTGCTCACCCTATGGCAGGCTACGGGATTAGGTGGTGCTCACCGGGGCGACAATGATAAGGTGATTGCCAACACGTTGGAGTTGGGTGGCAAAATGCTGGTAATAGAGGATACCGCATCGCAGGAGATTGTGGGCACCTCATGGATGACCTTCGATGGACGCCGGCTTAACCTTCACCACTTTGGAATTCTGCCACGGCTGCAGCGCAGCGGATTAGGAAAGAAACTGGCCCATGCCAGCCTTGCCTTTGCTAAGTACAAGGGTCACCAAATTAAGCTGGAGGTGCACCGCGACAACACCAACGCCATTGCCCTATACACCAAGCTGGGCTTCACCTACCTCGGCGACTACGACGTTTACATAATTCGGGATTACGAGGGGTTGGGTATTTAAGGTAAGAGGCATACAAGCAAATTAGTTATAACGGTTAACTGTGTGCATCATTTATGATGCGCTTATGCCTACTACTGAATTAATGAGGTACAAAGCAAGTTGTCAATCGGTTATTACCCCAATTATCTTAAATCAAAAATAATTCCAAAATTCAGAGATGCACCTAATGGTTTTACGATAGCGAATGTTTTAAAACCAGCTGTTAAAAATATTGAATTATTCTTCTTCTGATAATTCAAACCCAAATTTAACGATTGTGCTGCAAAACCTGAGCTTAAATCAAAGACGTATGATATTATTGGACTAAGTCCCATTTTTGGATTAATGTAGTTAACAGAAAATGGTATCTCAACCTTTGTTGCTATATCCGTACCAATTTTGTTTGGACTGTGCAATCCAATCCCGAGATAAACCTTTTCGCTTTTTTCTGATTGCTGAAATAGTATATCGAATCCATATGTTTGCATTACAGCTTTACTCGACTCTGAATCATCAACATTTGGGAAATAACCAAC
>DATKTT010000150.1:0-2891 GCA_035530955.1 Williamwhitmania sp.
TACTCTGAAAAATATCGAAGGGAAGGGAACTAAAAGACGGTAATAGACTTCCTAAAACGCGATTCTAGCGACTTTATAATGCTAGATAGTAGGTTACTATTACCTAGCTAAAAACTGCTTAAATTGTGTTACAATAATAAACGGCGTGTTAGTGAGATGGTACGCCACTTTGTAATTTATTATAGATTATCAATCACTTCTTTGAGGTGATTGTAATCTCTTATAAATCCCATTCGTAGGGAAAATATCAAATCTTTCTCATACTTGGTACGCAATTCTAACTGATCATAACTCGCAGTATTCCATTGACCGCCGTCGGGATTAATCTTTGCTTTTAAAGCCCGTGCACATTGGATATAAACACCCTTGTTATCCTTACTTTTACGATCTGGTAAATAAGCATCTATAGCGATATTGAGAGATTTAAATTCGTCTCCACTGTCGTCGCGCCACTGTAAAATTCTGTTAGTCACAAAGGTTTTGTAAACTTGTAATTCAAAGTCGGTATCCAAGTGAGCGGCCGCTTTTAAAAGCAAGTACAAGTGTGCCCATGTACCACCTGACTTGCCGCGTTTGGTTTTAATTATGGTCAATTCGTCACCTTTAATGGTATGTCTACCATTATTATCGGCAACGACTTCAAACTGTTTTTTTAAATACCCAGTGGCTGGTGAATTTGCATCTTCTTCTTTTTGAAGAGAAATAATAAATTCGCAAGTATTTCTATGTGCAAGCCAATGATCTAATCTGGCTGGTGGTAATCCCTTTTCTCTACGCAATGAATTACCATATTCCCATAGCGCATTAAGATGACCCATCATGGTTAAGTGATCTATTTCCTGTCTATGATTACCTATTTCTACTAGCATACGTTGATTTGTCTTCATGAATTTCTCCAATGTAAAAATAACATTAGTATTCTAGCATAGTATTTAAAATAACATAACCATACCCATAAAAAACCCGCCGAAGCGGGTTAATTAAAAAATTACAACAAATCGTCTTAGAACGCGATCCTCTGGATTAATCAAATTGATTCCATCGTTCCATTTACCCCACGCCGCGAGCGAATAATCTTTTTGTGTGGGATTGACCGCCCGAAGGCGGCCTTTTTAACTAGGCTTCAACTTTTTTTAAAAAATATCTGCCATACCCCATCTCCAATTTTAAACATGATTCGTCACAAATCATGAAAGCATCGGGGGGGTATATATGGAATTCTCCTGCCTCTCTTTGCCACGAGACTTGCATTTCCCCTTTTGATATAAAATATTTCGCCTTCAGCAGAGGGATGCGTGCTCCGCTTCTGTTGCATGGACGAAGTGGGATTGTCAAAATGTCCCCGATATTGACATCCCGTTCGTTGACGTAGAAAAAACCGACTGAACTTTCACTTCTTTTTGTCTGCAATGTAATTATTGCCATCTTCTTTCTCCAAGTAAGTGTTGATTATTTGATTATCCACCTGCCCTCGATTGAAGGCTTACCCCACGCCCCGAGCAAATAATCTTTTGTGGGATTGACCGCCCGAAGGCGGCCTTTTTACATTGATACTAACAACCGTACCACTTGTTTACGGATATTTGGGTATACGTCCCTGCATCTCCTTTAAGTATCATGTTTACTCTGTAAGTAACATTAGGCAAGAGCGGTGTATTGCCATTAATGTTCACATCGTCACTTAGTGGTTTGATCAATACAGGACAATTCCTTTTTAAGGAAAGGAAACGTTTTCCTGAAACTAATAAACAATCAAGGAATGATGATGATTTTAGAGGAGCAGTATCACCCTCTTTCAATTCACCATAAAGAAATTCACTTCCTTGTACATATTTTGTAGATGATAGATATAACATTATGTTTTCTCCATTAGTTGTGTTGATATTGGTAGCTTTGCCACCCACCTGCGATCTCTTTAGAAATCACAGATAGTTGGGTTAGGCTATTTCTTGACTCAATTTCTTGACAGTTGACAAGTTTATTCCTACACCGTCCTCGATCACATAGACGATGTTATAATGCGTAGATGCACTCCACGTTATGTAAAACTGTTGTTAACGCTTCGGATGGGGTACAATTCAGATGTTTAATTCTTTCTACTAAGTGCTCTACTCTATCCTCAGTAATTGCCATTGTCTTTGTCCTCATGTGTGTGTGTTGTGTTTGGAATTGGCCACCGTTGCGGCGGCCTTTTACTAATTACGCCGCTTACTAATTACGCCGCGCTGTCGTGTTGTTTGAAAAATAATTCAGTAATGTCGCACTGTTTCATAAATACGGAGTTCAAGGGGACTCTTTTCAATTTGCCGTCACATTTTACATAAACCCTATCACGTCCATTCTTATCTTGTTTTACAAACAAAAATACCTCTTCTGTAAAGAGGGAGAAGAGCGATCTCAATTTGTCCATCGCATTTTCTGTATTCCCCAAATCTACCTCACTCTCGTTTGTATTTGAGGCTTGATCTCTAATGGTAGCACGTATAATCACATGTCCACGTTCATCATTTTTAGCGGTTGCTAAAATACCTTTCTCTCTTAAAGCATTTCTGATTTCAACGTTATTCATTTTGTTACTCCAGTGTGTTGTGTTTCGTGTTTAGAGAGTTTCTTACCTCTCATGTTTATAAGTATAGGTAATGGGTTTGAATATGTCAAGGTATATAAAACAATAACTTACAGTTAAGTATATGTTTTAACTATGTTAAAAAATTAACATTTATTGAAAATAATTTTAATTGATTGATATTCGGTGGCTTTTTCACACTATAAGAACGTGTGGGTCATTGTGTGGTATAATTACAACTTAAATATATATCAGAATAACAACTTAGGCAAAGTCTGCGTCCAATGACAATACAAATAAATTGGGATTTACCTTTTGAAGAAGC
>DATKTT010000151.1:0-13950 GCA_035530955.1 Williamwhitmania sp.
TAACCCAGCAAAATCGTCGATTCATGTAAATATTCGTAGTGCAGAAGGTGCCATAATGGTACGCATTTACGATATGCGCGGTGCCTTGGTTAAGGAAGTTCTCCACCAAGACAATAACGATATCGACATTAGTAACCTTCCAGCAGGCACATATATTCTCCGTGCTGATGAAGAAAAAGAACCACTGACGGCTAGATTTGTAAAAGAATAGCCTAAAGTAATTTCATTGTAACTTTCAAGTAAAGCCCGACTGAGTCGGGCTTTACTTTTTTGGGTTATCGAAGTAAAAAATGGCAATAAAAGTTGGATTTTATAAATATTCTCACAAACTTACCATCCTACTAACAAACTTTAAATTACTGGAGAACAAAGGAACTCATCACCAAAGTTTTAGAGTTAAACCTCTCCAAAAGCAGTTTACAACTGCTACCTATTAACCAAATAGTTACCCGGCCGCGAGGTCGGGTTTTTAATTACTACCCATTCCCATCATAATGCTGCCATAATGGCGTAGAATCAACCGCAACCATTCTGTTTTCATAGCCACACATCGTTGTTTCCTTGATTACTTCATCTAATCCTTCAGTCCGATGGCAGATGGAACAATTATTGTAAAGGCTAGCCACATACGTAAAAACTTAAATCTCTTATCATGGAAATTAAGATAACCCTAGAGGATGGGAAGAAAGTAAACGCCCAAGTTGGTGACCAGCTTATTAAAACAGACCAATCGCCCAAATCAGGCGGAGAAGGGAGCGCCCCAGAGCCATTTGCTCTTTTTCTAGCATCTATTGGTACATGTGCCGGCATATATGTAAAGTTCTTCTGCGACCAGAGAGGCATTCCTACCGATAATATTTACCTTACACAAAAGCTTGACTTTAACCCCACAAGTCACCTCTACGAAAAAATAGTATTGGACATAAATTTGCCAGCTAGCTTTCCTGAAAAATATCTGGAAGCAGTAAAAAAAGCTGCTGATCAGTGTGCAGTTAAGCGACACTTACTAAATCCGCCCAAGATTGAGGTGAATACTGTGGTTTCAAAATAGCTGATAAAAAAAGAGGACGGTTCAAATGAATCATCCTCTTTTACTGGATAAGCCATTGGAAAAATGCCTCATGCAAGGCATAAAGAAGAGTTCACTGTAAGGCTATTTTTTGTGACCATCAACTTTTTTTAGAATTTCATCTAAAAAGTCGGTTTGTATCGATTGAATTTCCAATAACCGTTGGGTTTGGTGATTAATGAGGTGTTCTATTTTCTCATTAATGATACGAATCTCCAGCTCCGATTTTAGGTTGACTTTATAGTCGTATTCCGACCTCTTCCTATCCTTATCTTCCTTTCGGTTTTGGCTCATCATAATGATTGGTGCCTGAATAGCTGCCAAGCTGGAAAGAATAAGGTTGAGCAAAATGAATGGGTACGGGTCGAAAGGTTTGGAGACCAAAATAATCACATTGATGGCCATCCACGTAAAGAGGAAAACGAAAAAAGAGATGATAAAGGTCCAGCTGCCTCCAAAATCGGCAATCTTGTCGGCAATCCGCTCACCGTACGTTTGCTGGTCCTCAATGGTTTCGCTAATATTTTCTGACAAGATGGTATTTTGCGCAATGCTATCAATAACCTCCTTCTCCATGGCTGAGATATCACCTAGCTCATCGAGCACCAGCTGCTCTAGGTGACGTTTTCTAAAGCTACTTAGCTCGGAGGAAGCGATAAATGATTTCTCAGTGAACATTGGATAATCTTGCTGAATTAGAGCTAATACAGTCTTACGGATTTGGTCACCACGATAAACCTCATGGGCGGGGAACTCCTTTCCTGAAATGTCGGATCGCTGCAATTTCATTGGTAACGGTTTTTGGAATTAAGGCAAAAAGATAGAACATTTTTTAATTCAACTTAGGTAGAAATAATCTTAACATGGCTGCGCTTAAGCTAAATAATCCTAAATAGTGGAAATGTGTTTATTAGAAGGCGTATATTTAGCAAGAATTGAAAGCAGCAATATTGGTTAAGCAGTTATTCATCTGAATATTACAGAAAATTACTTGTAAGAAAAAATGAAAAAAAAGCCTACAATAGTTAATGAAATAATGCAACATCTGGAAAAATTGATTTCCAGACTAACTGACCTATATGGTGAGCCGGTTGTTTTTCCAAGTTTAGGTGTTGCCACCTTTAGCACATTTGATGAACTAATGCGCATTATTCCATCCCCCAGCGAAAATAAGGAGGAACTTCTGCTCATTGGGCCTGACCGGCTAAATTAACTCATAAAAAAATGAAGCGCCGATTTCCAAAGAGATCGGCGCTTTTTGTAAAAATTAGTAACAGCTACTTTTTAGCTGGGCTAGTTGGCGTTTCTGGAGTTTTAGCCGTATTCTTTTTAGCACAGCACGCCTTCTTATCATTTGTTTTAGCCTTATCGCAACATCCAGCTTTCTTGTCCTTCTTGTCGCAACACTCCTTTTTGGTCTCCTTTTTTGCAACAGGCTTATAGTTCTGAGCCGCGGCAGTAAAGGTTAAGCCTGCAACAAGCATTGCTGTAGAGGCAAATAATACTATCTTCTTCATAAAAGCAATGATTTAACAGTTAATACTTAGTTCAATAATACTCTTAGACCTATTACCACTTTATAGGAAGCGAGATTTGAGAGTTTCTACAAAACTTCCAACCTAAAGTAGATGAGACCTTGTGAAAAACAGCAACTGGTGAACTAATGTTCATCAGGATAACAACAAAAATTATTACAAATCCAATTATGTTGATTTCAACTAGTCTTTACCAATTTTTGAAAAAAAAGGCCTGCCACATAACGTAGCAGGCCTAAGAAAATGAGGTTGAAGTACTTTAATGCGATAAGTCCTTTGCAGGAGGAATCGTTGTAGGTAGATAATCCTTGTAATCCTTCATTTCCTGCATTATTACCTCAATAGCCTTGTCGAGCTGTTGATCGTCGCCGCTGTATTCAGTGGCTGGATCATTTTCGATAGTAATATCTGGATCAACACCGTGTCCTTCAATAATCCATTGGCCCGTTTTTGCAGAGATAGAGGTAAATTGAGGAATACGAAGGTCACCACCATCAACAAACGGCAAAGAGCCTGTAATTCCGACAATGCCACCCCAGCTGCGAGTGCCAATAATTTTTCCTATCCCCAGCTGCCTAAATCCATAGGGAAATAGGTCGCCATCGGAGGCTGAATACTTATCAATTAAGCAAACCTTTGGACCAACTAAGGTCTTATCAGGCACGGGAGATATTTGATTTGAGTTCCGTCTCATGGTTGCACGGTAAGCCACGCGGCTTAATCGCTCCAGAATCATGGGCGAAACGTTTCCACCACCATTGCCCCTATCGTCAACAATTAGCGCCTTTTTATCGAGTTGAGGGTAGAAGTACTTCGCAAACTCGTTGAGCCCTTCCACACCCATGTCAGGGATATGCACATAGCCCACCTGTCCATTGGTCGCCTTTTCCACCTTGCGAACATTGCCCTGAACCCAGTCAAAGTAGTAGAGCGCCTCCTCAGAAGCGATGGGAACAACAATAACTTTTCTGGCTCCATCGAGCGTTGGTTTGGAATTTACCATCAGCTCAACTTGTCTGTTGGCCTTTCCGATAAGGA
Organism: Williamwhitmania sp.; assembly: GCA_035530955.1. Classification (GTDB taxonomy): domain Bacteria; phylum Bacteroidota; class Bacteroidia; order Bacteroidales; family Williamwhitmaniaceae; genus Williamwhitmania. The sequence goes on from DATKTT010000151.1 coordinate 3,643, forward strand.
GCGAATAGATATCGTTAACTGAATCAGTGGGTACATTGCCAACAGAGACTATGAAATCACCCTCAGCAACATCAACACCTGGTTCAGCAAGAGGTGAACGAAGATCCTTACTCCAAGTTGCACCTTCCAGAATCTTATCAATTCTAAAGAAGCCACTACCATCACGACTAAGCCTTGCCCCTAGCAGACCCGTTTGAATTCTCTCCGGTTTTGGCATATCGCCACTATTTACGTAAGCATGGCCGATGCTCAGTTCACCAATCATTTCACCAATAATATAAGTTAAATCGGCACGATGATTCACATATGGAAGAAGAGCGGCATACTTGTCATGGATTGCTTTCCAATCGAGTCCATGCATGTTTGGTACGTAGAAGAAATCGCGCACTTGCCTCCAACTCTCATTGAAAATCTGATTCCACTCCTGATGGTAGTTTACCCAAACCTTCATTCCCGAAAGATCAACGTTCTTTTCAGTTGTGATAGGAGCATTTGGTAAATCGATTACCGAATAAACATTTCCCTTTGAGGCCACCAACATCTTCTTGTTGTTAGCAGAAAGAGTATAGCGGTAATCACCAAGATCCATCTCCTTCTTCTTCTTGAGGTCATATAGTTTTAGCCCATGGTCTTCTGTCTTTTGGGAATACATGTAGTAGTAGACCATTCCATCAACGCAACTCAACCCATAATAATTAGAAGGTTCAATGGGCAACTGAACAATTCGATTGGCTATTCCATCAATATCAATCTTCACATCAGCGGTTGTGGATGGTTCTGCGCTTGTAACCTTTTGATCGGATTTTGACTTTCCCTTAACTTCTGCAGCAGGCTTGCTAGCATTAGGTTCTACAGACTTTACCTCCGTATTTTCTGGGGCAAATGGGGATGGAGTATCTTTCGACAGCATTACTAGGTAAACGCGAGCCATGTCAACATAGGCATGGTTCCATTCGGTATTGCTATAGATTGGATCAAAGTCGCGATCAGAACTGAAAACAAGATACTTCCCGTCGTTTGAAAAGGCTGGGCCTGAGGAGGCATACCATCCATCGGTAACCGGGTAAGTTTGCGCAGCGGCAACATTATAGAGATAAATCCGAGACATATCGTTTGCAGCTCCATCGGTAAAAGTAATCCACTTGCTGTCGGGACTCCAGGCATAATCACCCAGCTTGCTGAATTCGCTTTTTCTGATTAATGTTACTTTACCCGAACTTACGTCAACCATTTGCAGTCGACCCATGGCATCATTCCAAATTATAGTCTTGCTATCGGGGCTCCATTGCATACCATACTTGTAGGTATCGGCACCAGAAGTAATCATTTTGGGCTTTCCGGAGCCATCGGATGGTTGAATGTATATCTCATATTCACCGTTGGCATCGGAAAGGTAACCAACCCAACGTCCATCGGGTGACCAGCTGGCCTGACGGTCATGGGCACCGGAGGAATTTGTTAGGTTTCTTGTAATTCCATCTGTGGCTGGCACAGAATATACATCTCCCCTAGCACTGAAAAGAACGCGCTCACCGTTTGGTGAAAGATCCATGGAGAATATGTGCTTAGAGGCATCCACCAATTCGGTTCGTGAGCTAACCTCGTCGTTACCAATTAGGATATTTACCTTTTCAAGCTGATGGTTTTTAAGGTCGAACTTATAGATGTAGCCACCATTCTCAAATACGATGTAATCCTTGGAGAAGGAGGGGAATTTAACATCAAAATCGGTAAAATTAGTCAGCTTTTGCGTCTCCTTGGTTGCCGTATTGTAAACAAAAAGGTTCATGGTTCTATCCCTATCAGAAAGGAAGTAGATCTCATTTCCAATCCACATGGGAAAGATATCTTGAGCCGGATTGTTGGTTACGTTTACGGTTGTTTTAGTGTTGAAGTCATAAATCCAAATGTCGTCGGCCATGCCGCCACGGTACCGCTTCCATGTTCTAAACTCGCGGAAAACTCTGTTATATGCTAACTGCTTCCCATCTGGGGAGTAAGAGCAAAATCCACCCTCAGGAAGTGGGAGTTGCTCCGATGGTCCACCGTTTGGAGAAACGGTATACAGCTGCCCTTTAAAATCGTTGAAGGAGCAGTTGCGGGAGCGATAAACAATGCTCTTACCGTCTGGAGTCCAACCCATAACGATATTATTGGGACCCATCCTATCGGAAACATCATCGCGATTTAGGGTTGCGGTATAGGTAACGCGAAAAGGTGAGCCACCCTCAGCGGGGATTGTGAAAACTTCTGTATTTCCATCGTATTGGCCCGTAAATGCAATGGTCTTGCCATCGGGTGAAAAGCGGCTAAACATTTCAAAGCCAACATCAGAAGTAATTCGCCGAGCAACACCACCTGAAATTGGCACGGTATAAAGGTCTCCAGCATAGGTAAAAGCTATCTCGTTGCCTCCCACAGAAGGAAAGCGCAGCAACCTACCCTGTTCTTGGCCGTAAACACTTACGAACAAGCAGAAAGCAGCTGCAACAGCAATAAGTTTTTTCATTGAGTTTGGTTTTGTGTTAGTAACTGATTGATTCAAGATTATATTTTGACTCCGCCAACTTAGGGTCGTTTAATAGGAAAATGTATAAAATACATAGTGAACAATTAATGGCAAATTAGAAAATTATTAGATCATGATCAAATTGAATAGTTGCTAATAATGATACTGCGGAATGCAATTGAAGCACCAAGCCACAAGGCAGCGGCGTTGGGTTGAGCCTTGCACGCCAAATTGCAAAGCTGCATCATAAAGGGTCCATAAATGCACAGAGTCGCAGAAGAGAAACAAAACTTGTAGTAACCCTAAAAAGGCTTCAGTAATTTAACCGCAATTACCAATACGTCGCTAACTTTTATTGCTGATATTAACGGCAATAATTAAATTTTGTCCCATTAATCATCTACAAACGAGGAATAATTTGAAAGAGATTGGGTTACCGTTCTTGGAGTATAAAGTCAACCTGATCAGTTAACTGCCTTACAAACTCAGAATAAGAAGTTGGATTTCTACGGTTTAAGTACATGAGCAATAAACCAAAAATAGAATATTTCAACTGCATCTTTAGCCGTTCGGACTCCCCAGCATCAATAAGTTTCTGGCTAATACAGTAATTCCAATCCTCCTCGCTAATCTTGTCAAATGAAGAGGCAATAAGGGTGATGGTAGTTTGTTTTTGTCCAAAATCGCCCACCTTCTCTATGAAAAAGAGGTCGAAAATACCCGGATATTCTACAAAGAAATTGGCATAGCTAATAATAGTTGCCTTGAGTTTTTCGATTCCAATCAGGTTCATTCCTGCATTCTGCGCAACAAATACCCTGCATTCTTCAAAAAAATCTTCAACACATACAAAAATAAGATCGTTTACATCCTTAAAGTAATTGTACATAGTTGTATAAGAGTATCCTGCCCTATCGGCAATTGCCCTAACACTAATACTCTTCAAGCCTTCAGCTCTAAGCATGTCTTTTGCGGCCTGAATGAAGTACCCCCTCATTCGTTGTTCTTGAATTTCCTTGTTTTTCATCACTTTATAATTCTAAATATTAACAGCGCAAATATAATTAACAGTGTTAATATTTCAAAACAATATGAACGGAACAAAAACTTGGTTAACTATATCAAAATGCTAGGTTATTGATTTTCTTATTTTTAAGTTGCAAACAAATGTTTCAACTAGCAAATATTTTGCACATAATGCTATATTATGGTTAGTGGCTATGAGTAGACACGATTGCCATTTTTTTACCTTTGCCCTGCAATACAATACAAAATGGATGAGGCAGCAGAATGAAAGCAGGAGTTTATGGTCACTGTTAACTAAGGTTGGACTCGACTGGTTTATTCTCGCCTTGATGGGCATGATTCTGCTGGCCTATCTTTTGCCATCACCCGGTGTTCAAAAGGGACTATTCTCCCTTAAAGAGGTGGCAAACTACGGCATTTCGCTCATCTTTTTCTTCTACGGATTACGGCTCAGTCCTCAACGATTACGTGAAGGATTGAGCAACTGGCACCTGCACCTAACCGTACAGCTAGCGACCTTTGTTCTATTCCCCCTTTTAATTCTAGGCATTATACACCTGCTTCACGTTGAAAGCACAAATCTTATTTGGCTAGGTGTGTTTTTTGTAGCTGCACTACCATCTACTGTATCATCCTCAGTGGTTATGGTTTCCATTGCCGGAGGCAATATACCCGGAGCCATCTTCAACGCCAGCATATCTGCATTAATTGGCGTTTTTATTACTCCAATTTGGATGGGCATTTTCATTGCTTCAGGTAGCGGCCATATCGACCTCTCCGCAATCATTCTAAAGCTGATGCTTCAGGTTCTATTTCCCGTGGTGCTAGGTCTTTTGCTACACTCCAAGCTCGGTGCCTTTGCCGAAAGACATCGAAAGCAGCTGCGCTACTTCGACCAAACTATCATTTTGCTGATTGTGTATACCGCCTTCTGCCAATCATTCGCTGAACACATGTTTTCGAACCACACCATCAGCGATATTCTACTTCTTGGACTTGGCATGGTAAGTATCTTCTTCCTTATGTTTGGCTTAATTACCATAATTGGAAAGATACTTCACTTCAGTAGGGAAGATAATATTACCGCCGTATTTTGTGGTTCAAAAAAATCGCTAGTGCATGGATCTGTAATGAGCAAGGTTCTATTTCCTAACAGTGCCGCAGCAGGGATTATTCTGCTCCCGCTGATGATTTACCATGCACTCCAACTTATCTCTGCCAGCGTAATTGCCCAGCGGATGGCGCGAAAAAAGAACGAGACCATCAATTAAGCCCGCCGCGGTATATATAATAGAAAAAATTAAAGTTTTCAAAGCGCTTCAATTCAAGGCAGGTTAAGGTAAAATAGTCTCAATACTAAATAACAAAACACCTAAGCCGAATATTTTATTTGTCAAATCATTTATAACTTGGTCCAGAACAAAACCCACTACCTATGCGAAAAATTGTAATATTAACGGCCATTGTGATTGGTTTTGCTGGCTGCACCCCTAAGAGTCAGACAGCAAAAAATCAACCGAAGAATATCGACACCATTGCAACAATAAATCGTGGCAATGTAGATTTCAAAACCTACTTCACCGATAAAACCATGCGGCTCGATTACTACCATACGGGGAACGCAAAGCGGGAGCATTTTGCCATTGATCAGGTTGTGAACGATGGTTTATGGTCTGGAAGCCAAACACAGCTCATCGACAAGTTGGAGCTGGGCTCCTACTTCTTTGAGGTGGTTGATAAGGCCTCAAATGTATTGCTATACTCCCGTGGATTTGCCAGCATATTTGGCGAGTGGCAAAGCACACCCGAGGCCGACTCGCTGTGGGGAACATTCTCAGAATCGCTCCGATTCCCGTGGCCATTAAAGTCAGTAATAGTAAAACTCAAAAAACGGGATAGAAAGAATAAATTCGAAACCATATGGATTACCACCGTCGATCCTGCATCGCGACAGGTAAATCCAGCCGAAATAAAACATACCGAAAAGGTGGATATCATTGCCAATAATGGGCCAGCAAGCACCAAACTCGATATTGTAATTCTGGGTGATGGCTACACTGAAGCTGAAATGGGAAAATTCAGAAGCGATGCAAAGCGTCTTTCAGCAGCACTTTTAGGCGTTGAACCATACAAAAGTAGGGTAAAAGACATCAACATTCGTGCTGTGGAAACACCCGCAGAAGAGTCGGGTGTAACCAAACTGCACCATGGCATTTTTAGGCGAAGCCCACTTTCGACACACTATAGCAGCTTCGACTCCGAGCGATACCTCCTAAGCTACGACAACAAAACCATTCGAAACGTGGCCTCTGCAGTTCCCTACGATTTCACTGTTATTCTAGTTAACGAAAGAACCTACGGAGGTGGTGGTATTTACAATCTTTACACCACTGTTGCTGCCGATAATCGCTTTTCGAGCTACATAATGATTCACGAGCTTGGACACCACCTGGCCGGCCTTGCCGATGAGTACTACTCCTCCGCAGTTGCCTACGAAGCACCCAACATTACGGTGGAACCATGGGAACCAAATATTACCGCTCTTTTGGATAAGAATAATCTCAAGTGGAAAGACCTTGTAACTGCGGACACGCCCATCCCTACCCCTTGGAACAAGGAGGCTTTCGACAAGTATGAATATCAAGTTCAAAAGACGCGTGATAGCCTGCGTGCCGCTCACGTGGACGAAAGCGTTATGGAAAATCTATTCCTTAACCAAAAAGCTATGGAAACAGAGCTATTCAACAAGGAGAAGTACAAGGATGCCGTTGGAGCATTCGAAGGTGCTGGCTATTCGGCTAAAGGGCTTTACCGACCACAAGTGGACTGCATAATGTACACCCGCCACGAGAAATTTTGTAAGGTTTGCCAGCGCAGCATTAGCAATGTAATTGATGAGTATAGCCGATAACTAAATGAGGAGAGGCTGCTCAATTAGGTGAACAGCCTCTCCCTTTATTATGACGGATTTGATACTTTTTCTAAACAATATTAAGAAGCTGCTTTTCAACCCAAGTTCGGTAGCAATTGGCCTTATACACAAACCACCTTTGACGAAAATCAACTGAACTGCTAACCACTCGTTTAAAAGCTCTAAATGGCCTCTGTCCTTGAAGAGCATCGATAAGCTGTTGCTTAACTGCAGCATCATCCTCTTCGGTCGCAAATTTATTCATAACCTCCCGCATCTTTGCAGATGGCATTCTTTCAACTTCCAAGTATTTCTCAGGGGTTTCTCTTACAGGTCGAAGGAGATCTTCCATCTCTTGGTCCTCATCAAAAAACATATCCTCCAACACCGGCACGGTAATAATATCGCCTGTATTCTTGTTGATGTAGCAGCGCATACCCATTTCAAGGTCTGAAGCAATGGTGAGCAGCTGCTTTTGAGATAGCTTAATCATGGTGGTTGAATTTAAACAAAACTACAAAAACGAAATCGTTTGCGGAAGTATTACCTCAATTATTTTATCCTAAAATAAAATACATAATAAAGATAGTGGCCTGAAAATTCTTTACTTTGAATCAACTTGTTAAATGTTACGATGAATAAACTCTTCAAAAAAATATTTTTCCCCCTCCTTCTAGTTTTGGCAATTCTTGCCTTGTCGGTGCATTACCACCAAAAGGAAATGAATCGTTTCCCTTCATTCATTCACGCTTGGACGCAAGCAGACTACTACGCCGTAGCACAAGGATTTACCGAGAATGGATACGACTTTTTTCATCCTCAAACCTACATACTTAACAAGCAATTCCCGGACAACTACGGAACCCCCTATCCTAACCCGTTAACAAGTATCGATTTCCCCATTCATCAATACATCCCGGCACTACTTATGGGACTAACGGGAACAGAATCGCCCTTTTGGATGCGAATTTACGACCTTATTTATAGCTTGATCGGCCTGCTGTTTCTGTTTCTGTTAGCTAGAAGAATATCCAGCAACAGCATTGCGCCATATGCCACAGTACTTTTTGTAAGTCTCTCTCCCGTTTTCATTTACTACCAAGCAACTTTTATTCCTACCATACCGTCACTGGCGAACGCAATCATTGGCTACTACTTCTTCTTTGGTTTCCTGCAAAGCAAAAAGATGAAGGAATTCTGGCTTGCCATACTCTTCTTCACCTTAGCCGCCTTAGCCCGCACTCCATTTGCCATATTCTTGATCGCTGCCATGTGCCATCAACTCCTCCTGGCTTTTGAGAAAAAAAGAATATCCATTCCAATAATGGTAGGATATATTGCCTCCATTACAGCAATTGGTGGATATTTTCTCTATAACCTGCACCTACGGCACACCTATGGTTCTATTTTCCTTGGCAAACCTTCGCCGCCCAATTCACTGCAAGATTTTAAGGATACCTTTTGGGCTGCATACTACAACTGGAAACTTCACTACTACACCCACCTCCACTACATTGCACTTTATGCAGCAGCCATAGCCTTTACGGTTGCCCTGGTCATAAAAAAGATAACGCTAACACCAAGTCAAAAGGCACTTGCCATCCAAACGGCCATTGCAGGTTTTGGAGCAATTCTTTACGCATTTCTAATGACCAAACAGTATAGAGATCACGATTACTACTGGCTCGACTCCCTATTTTTGCCAGTAGCGCTACTATTTTTACTACTGATTAGCCCCTATTCCATAAAAACCAAAAGAGGAATTGTTGTTGGGATAACCTTGCTGCTTTCATTTACCGTTCTCGCCCAACGTGAAGCCCACAAAAGGTTAAAAGAGAGGCGAGAGCCCGGAAAAGATACCATAGAGCTAACCGTTGAAAACTACGCTAACTCCGATAAACTACTCGACTCGCTGAAAATCGGTAAAAACCAAAAAATCCTTGCACTCGGTTCATACTCCACCAACATTCCCTTGGTCAGAATGCATCGACAAGGCTACTCCATGCTATACCTCAGCCACGATTGGATTCAAAAAGCATTAACATGGCCGTATGACTACATTTCTATCCAAAATTGTCTGTTCATAAATGATGTGGTGAGCAACTACCCTGAAATTCTCTCGATGGTTGAGCGAGTAGGTGGAAACGAAAATATCTCTATCCTACAACGAAGCAGCGATCATTCTCCTCATTCCATCGATGAGCTGCTCGGGTTTAACAACCGTAAACCTAGACTTTCTGAAAGTATCAATTTCGAAAGGAACTATAGCGTGCTCTGGCAAAATACTCGCTCAAAAGTTGATTCCTTAAACCCTGAAAACAGGGTTGGTTTTGTTGACAAGGACAACGAATGGGGGTTGGCGTTAACTCTAAACGATTCTACTCTAAAAAGACTGTATAAAGCCCAACCAGTATTCAAAGCACGCATTTTCTCCAATGAAAAGGAGGGCAAACTTCTATTAATTGCTTCTCTTCATTCCAAGAAAGAACGAATAAGTGAACAGCAATACGAAATAGATCTAACACCAGAGAATGCAGGTAAATGGCATGATGTGGAGCTCGTGTTACCTACGCTTTATCCTTTGCCATCAGAACAGAATGAATATACCATATACCTGTGGGATGTCGAAAAAAGAAAGATTCTTTACGACAATGTCACCATCGATTTTTACTAGTTACAATGCGGTACATCCATTAGAATAAAGGGTAAATCACTACAGGTCTTACCATTTCAGCGAAAGAAACGTTTCATCCACTTAAGTTTCCCCGCAGTGTAAGGTGCATAGCGAAGCGATGGATCAACCATGGTGGAGGTTCTTATAACGCTTTTTAAGTGCGACATCACCTCAAAACTTTGCCATCCATGATAGCTGCCCATTCCGCTATTCCCAACGCCACCAAAGGGCAAACGTGAATTGACCAGGTGCACCAATGCATTGTTAATGGCTCCACCACCAAATTCAACCCGATCTAAAAAGTATTGCTCAACCTCTCGGCTTTTAGTAAAAAGATAAAAGGCCAGCGGGTAGCGATTTCGTCGAATAATTGGCACCACCTCCTCCATTGATTCATAGGTGATTATTGGAAGAATTGGGCCAAAGATCTCCTCCTTCATAACGCTACTTTCCAGCGATACATGGTCGAGTAAGGTTGGCTCAATAACCCGATTAGCAGCATCATACCTGCCACCGTGCAAAACCTTTCCATCCTGAAGGTAGCCAATAAGTGTATTGAATCGACGGTCGTTCACAATGTGGGTAAAGTCTTCGCTCACCAACGGGTTGCTGCCAAGGAATTCCGTAATAGTTTTGGAGATTAGGGTCACAAGCTCATCCTTCACGCTACTGTGTACCAAAAGATAATCGGGCGAAACGCAGGTTTGTCCTGCATTGAAGAACTTGGCCCAAACCAACCGCTTTGCAGAAACTTTGAGATTTGCATCAGCGTGAACAATGGCAGGGCTTTTCCCTCCCAGTTCGAGCGTTACAGGAGTAAGGTGCTTAGCAGCCATGGCCATAATCTGCTTTCCTACCGAAGGACTCCCGGTGAAAAATATATGGTTAAATGCAAACTGCTCTATCAGCATTGGGCCTACCATTGCCCCAGGGCCTTGCACAACAGAAATGTAATTTTCAGAAAACGCTGAACTAATAATTTTTTCAACAATTGCAGCTGTATGTCGCGTATTGTCAGAAGGTTTTATTATTGCGCAGTTACCGGCAGCAATGGCTCCAATCAATGGTGCTAACAGCAGCTGAAAGGGGTAATTCCAAGGGCCAATTATTAGTACTACGCCCAGTGGTTCGGAATATATACGCGAGCTGCTGGGATGAAGCACTAGCGGCGTTGACACGCGCACCGGC
>DATKTT010000152.1:0-29679 GCA_035530955.1 Williamwhitmania sp.
AAAGTTTGTGGTAAAAATTGAGGTAGATGCTGATAGCCCACAGCAGGTGCAGCAGCTTGGAAATTTGGTTCAACATGCCATTACACATATTCCCCATGATGACCTTGCTAGGTTGCTTTCGAAGGTGAAAGAGAATCCGGGGATTGTTAAAACCGCTTTAAAATTCATCTAATGGGAAATGGTAGATTAGGAAATCCGCTGGCCGTGGCCGCTGTTGCATCCAGTTTAAAGCCCGGGGAGAAAAAGGCATTGCTAATTGGTGGCATCGCTTTGGTTGCTGTTGTTGGCTATATAGTTTACAGAAAGATAGTCTTGACCAAAGCAGATACAGACAAGACGGAAATGGAGGCCAACCTAAGATACCTGACTGTGAAGAAGAAGGAACTTACCATTAATGAGGGGAAGGCTATGCTGATTGCACAGCAACTGTTTGATGCGATGAACGGGATGGGAACCGATTCTAAAACTATCCATAGCGTTTTGGAGGATGTAAAGACTCAAGCTGATTTGCTTTATGTCATTCGTTCGTTTGGGGTTAAGCAGTATGGTAAGTTTGGCGAAGCATCCAGCTGGATTGCCAAGGCTACTGGCTATTCATCCCCGCTCAACCTATCTGGATGGTTCAAGGAAGAACTAAGCGGTTCTGATCTTGAGCGAGTGAGGTCAGTGTATAAAAGGCTAGATGTTCCATTCTAATGGAAAGGAAAACTGTCCTACTTCTGGTTGGGGCGGCCATAGTAACAGGAGGTCTCCTTTATACCTTTAGAAAAAAGGTTGGTGCGGTCGTTGATAGCGCGGTGCAATATGCGCTCGATATAAATCAGAGTTACCATGTTCGTCAGCTGCACGCATCTGTAAGGTGGCAGTTTGCGCGGTTCATTGCCGAGGTGGAGAAACTTGGCTACAAGGTTATAGTTACCAGTTCCTACCGGAGCTTTGCAGAGCAGGACAAACTCCACCGGGAGAATAGCCAAAATGCAAAGCCAGGATACAGCGAGCATAATTATGGTTTTGCTATAGACATTAATGCTCAAAAAGGCTTTACCATACTTCATAAGAGTTCTTCTAAAGCAGAATGGGAAGCATCTGGGATACCAAAGCTCGCTGAAAGTCTTGGACTTATTTGGGGTGGCAGTAGTTACAAGACCTACTACGACCCAGTGCATTTTGCAGTTAAGGTTGATACAGGTAGGCTAATGCAGATGGCAATGGCCCAACAGGGTTCAGATATAACAAAAATTAGAGGTAACGAAATTAAACTGGCTGCATAGAGATGGAAGAGCAGAAAGGAAAATTCAAAGAATTTTTGAAGAAACTGGCAGGGAATATTCCGGAGATTGCTTCAGATGTAACTGATGTTTTGCTGTCACCAAATCCTATAGGTGCGGGGCTGGCAAAGTTGAAAGAGAAGCTTACTGAGAAGAAGGAAACGGATGAGCGTTACAGTGCTGCCTTGGCGGAGATAGAGCAGAACGAGCGCGAGTGGCAGAAAGAGGTGTTCACTCTTGAGATGGATGACCGAAAGGATGCTCGGTTAACCTACCGGGAAAAGAACGAGATGGCCGATAAGATTGCAACTCAGGTAATGCGGTGGAACCTTGTTATTGCCATTGTGCTGGTGGTAGCGAATATCGCAGTAAGCATATATGTATCGCAGCCAGCTATTGTCGCCCTTGCAAGCAACGTTATTGGAATTTTGCTGGCTCAAGTGATACGGGAAAGAGGTACGCTAATGGATTTCTTTTTTGGTTCTTCCCTTGGGTCTAAAACAAAAGAAAATAAGCTACAGCAATGAGAACACTAGACAGCATTAAATCTACAATGTCCAAGAAGGGTTACCGCTTTTTCGATGGTGGAGACTACAACATGAACATCATAGGCGTTCGGTCAACGAATCGAAGGCCAGAATATTTTGACGATGAATTTTACCTCATTTACCGCGACGAGGAAGGTCGCTTGAACCAGCATTGCTTCTCTGGCTCTACTGACCCCGGCATTGATAGCCTCAAAGACCCCATTAGCTCCAAGGGGTGCGCTATTCTAATGCCGGGTCAGTATTTGGGTCTTTGGTCTCTTGGTTTTCACAAGGGACAATATGAGGCTCTGGTGCAGGTAAAGCCCTGCAAGGTCTTTCGCGATGGGAATAAGGATGACGTTCTTGACTTTTACCCGACTTCAGTTGAACAGGGCATTTTTGGAATAAACTTTCACCATGCCAATGCCGCGCTTGCCAGTTTAAGAGTAGGTCGTTGGAGTGCCGGATGTCAGGTGGTGCAGGATCCTAAAGAGTTTTTATTTGCTATTGAGTTGTTCAAGAAGTCTGCAGCTGCCTATGGCAATAGCTTTTCATATACGCTTTTGGAGGAGAACGATTTTCTATGATACACGCACTCGTTAGGGAACTTACCATTAACGGTATAGCCCCAAGTTACATCGAGCAGGTTTCTGATACGCTCACCTACATTGGCTTTTGCAAGCCAGGCACCAAAACTGATAATGACAGTAAGTGGTGTATTAAAAAGGTAGAGCAGATTGGTGCAATAACCCAAACAACTTTTGCGGAAGGCTCAACCAGCTTCAACCTTCAGTGGAGTCAAAGGACCAACTACGGGTACACATTTCGAATTTAGGCAATACACTAAGCGCAAAAATCTGGATTTAATATGCTTTACATAAACAGGCTAACAGGAAGGTTAGAGTATATGCCAGAGGTTATTGCCTCTGGTGTAGGCTATGTACATCCACTGACCCATCCGGCCAGCATGATTGTCGAGGAGACAAACAGGCGATTTATGACTGATGCAGAAAAAGCGAAACTGGCTGGTATTGCAGATGGCGCCAACAACTATATTCACCCTGCGTCACATCCTGCCAGCATGGTTGTAGAGGAAACCGATAAGCGATTTATGACCGATGCGGAACGAACAAAGCTGACGGGTATTGCAGTTGGGGCAACGAGTACCCCACTGGGGAATACTGCACCTGCAGCATTGGCTACCTCCGGATCTGCTGGAGCTTCAGGAACTGCTTCACGGGTTGACCATGTCCACCCACTACCCTCTGTGGCCACGCCATCTGTCAATGGATTAATGGCCTCTTCGGACAAGTCTAAGTTGGATGGGGTTGCCGCTGGTGCTAACAATTACGTCCATCCGGCATCGCATCCAGCTAGCATGGTAATCGAGGATTCCAGTAGGCGGTTTATGACCGACAATGAAAAAACTAAATTGGCTGGTGTCGCAGAAAGTGCCAACAACTATGTTCATCCAGCATCACACCCAGCCAGCATAGTAACAGAGGATACGGATAAGCGGTTTATGACAGATGCGGAGCGAACAAAGTTGGCCAGTGTTGTTTCAGGGGCAACGAATACACCCCTTGGGACTACCACTCCTGCGGCTTTGGCTGCCTCTGGATATGCAGGAACCTCCGGTACTGCCTCACGGGTTGACCATGTCCATCCACTACCCGCTGTGGCCACTTCGTCTGCCAATGGATTAATGGCCTCTTCGGACAAGTCGAAGTTGGATGGGATTGCCGCTGGTGCCAACAACTATGTTCATCCGGCATCGCACCCCGCCAGCATGGTTGCAGAGGAAACCGATAAACGGTTTATGACTGATGTTGAAAAAATGAAGTTGGCTAAGTCATTAACAATGACAGATGGTGAGGTTGAGAAGGTAATGTTTTTTGATAATCCTAATTCATGTTACATTTCAATAGGCTGTGCTGATGGTACCATTTCTTTTAGAAGAGAGGATACCGGTGAGATAATTCTATCTCTGGTTACAAGTATCGGGTGAGGTTTTTGAATTTAATTCAATTCTTTATGTTTAAATAGCCTTAATGAAGGCCATTCCTAAATGAGTGAGTTTGTATTATACATAAAGTCTCTTCTTGGTGAGGGAAAGATTGATAAGCGCATTGCTTCAAAATTAGCATTGGAGTATGGCTTAACAGACCCTACAGAAATTAAGGAAAGTCTCGAACTTGCCGTCGTTTTAAAATGTAGGGAACTTGCCAATAGCAATAGTTCCTTTTCTGAAGTATTTTCTGAAATTGTACGTATTTACCACAACCAAGTAATTCTCTCTTACCGCACTTCGCAGTCGGTAATGCTGCAGCAGTATTCCACTCCAGCTCCCATAGCCTATTTAGCGGGCAAGTATGTCAAGACAGGTGTTAAAAAGGAATATAGAGTATTTGAGCCATCTGCAGGGAATGGTTTGCTAACCATTGCATTTGCACCGGAACAAGTCACTGTAAATGAGATTGACAACCTACGCCATAGCCATCTATCCCAACAGCCTTTTCATCGAATCTTACAGCAAGATGCTACTCAAGCGTTTCAGCATTTTGAGCGCACTTTCGATGGTATTATTACTAACCCTCCTTTCGGAACGTTGGACAAACCTCTTAGCGTTGATGGTTATAAAATAGCACACCTTGACCATGTAATGGCCATTCGAGCGCTCGACTGCATGAAGAATGATGGTCGTGCTGCAATCATCATAGGTGGACATACGCACTACGACAGTAAGGGGCGCATTCAAGCTGGGAAGAACCGAATATTCCTTACCTATTTATACAGCCACTATAACGTTGATGACATTCTCAATATTGATGGATCTCTCTATTCTCGTCAAGGAACCAGCTTTGATGTTCGCCTAATCCTTATCAACGGAAGAAAGTTGAAGAACGAAGGATTTCCTCCGTTACGGGACGAGGATGCCAGCCCAATTAATGATTTTGAAACGCTTTACCAACGAGTCGAAGCACTAATAAAGTCAACTAACCCAACAATTTTAAGGATTGCAAAAGCAAAGGCGAAAGCCCTACTGCTTCAGCAATCTCAGCTATTAACTATGACCAAAACCGAATAGTATAATGAAGCAGCACGAAATCCTTTATAAATTCTTTAAAACAGCCAAGGACGATACCATTAAGTTTTGTCTCGATATTCAGTCTGATTACAAGTTAAACGTACTGGGCATCTATTACATTACCTTACCGAAGGTTGGAAAACTCCCTAAGAATTATCTCCAAAAGACTCGATACTACCTTGGAGGTGCTGACTTAAAACGGATCGTTCTCCTGCAAGGCGTTTCTGGACCGTATCATCCGGGTGCAGAGTTTCCAGTACGATCGCTGGAAACCATTGTTCCGGATAGTATGGATTATGAAATTCATGTGGCCGTAAGTAACGTAAAGGAGGAGGTCGGCAGCATTAATGCCTACGTGAGAAGCAAGTTGGGCTACAAATCTGATCAGGAATTGGCCGATGCACTGAGTGCCGAGCAGGTGGATGCGGTTGCTATGGCCATCTATAACATTGAGGAGAAGGAGCAAGCCATTATTATTGGGGACCAAACGGGTATAGGAAAGGGGCGTATTGCCGCAGCCATGATTAGGTATGCAAGGAAGAATGGCCATAAACCCGTTTTTGTAACGGAGAAGCCCAACCTATTTAGTGATATTTTCCGTGACTTAAGCGCAATTGGAAGTGCCGAACTCATACCATTCATTGTGAATAGCAACGAGAGTAAAACAAAGGTGAAGGATGAGAATGGCAATGTGGTTTATGAGGCTCCGGCCAAGAATATCCAGGATAAAATATTTTCATCCGGTAAACTTCCTTCTGAGTTTGACTATGTAATGCTCACCTATTCTCAGGTGGCAAGCGAGAAACCAACCGCTAAGCAAATATTTGTTTCTCAGGTGTCGAAGGGGAATGTGTTAATCCTTGATGAGAGCCACAACGCAGGAGGAAACCTTGAAACCTCATTTACGGCCAAGTATTTCTTTGAAATGGTAAAGGAGAGTAAGGGCGTTGTTTTCCTTTCTGCCACCTTCGCCAAAAGACCTGATAACATGCCGCTGTATGCAGTTAAGACTGCCATGAGTGAGGCTAGCATGAGCCACGAATCACTTGTCGATGCTATTACCAAGGGTGGAGTTGCGTTACAGGAGGTAGTTTCGTCTAGCCTGGTATCAGAAGGACAAATGATTCGTCGTGAGCGTAGCTTCGACGGTGTAGAGGTTAATTACATTACCCTCGATGCTAATGGAGCGCGGGATTTTGGTATTGAGGATAAGGAGCAAGAACACAGGGCAGTTTCTGATCGGATAACTGATGTCCTCCGTAAGATAATTGAGTTTCAGAAGGAGTTTATTTCCCCTGTGGTGGAGGAAATGGATGATGCTTCAAAGGGAAGCATGGAAGAGGTTACCGAACGGCAAGGCACAAAAGATTTGGGCGTTGATTCTCCACCCTTTTTCTCTAAACTATTCAATGTGGTGAACCAAATGCTTTTCTCCATAAAGGCAGACGCAGTTGCCGACCGGGCTATTCAGCGGCTTAAGGAAGGAAAGAAACCGGTAATTGCATTCTCTAATACAATGGCCAGCTTTCTCGAGAGCATGGAGAACGAACGTGGGAATGCCGTTACCCAAGGTGATATGGTCAATACCGATTTCACAGAGGTTCTGAAGAGAGGCCTTGACGGAGTTCGACGAATTACCCGAAAAGTTGGAAATGGTAAAACTGTTAGCGAGGAGATCTCACTTGAATCTCTTTCACCTGAAGCACGCGCTTTTTACAACTCCATACTGAATCAAATAAGGAATATTTCAACAGGAATAAGTATATCACCCATTGATGTAATCAAGGGAAAGATTGAAGCGGCTGGCTATTCCGTGGCTGAGGTAACTGGTCGAACGCTTGAAGTGCAGCTAACACCAGGTAAGGTTGTCGGGTTGGTTCAGAACCGAAAAAGGGAGAATGTTAACGATGCCTTCCGACGATTTAACGATAACGAGGTTGATGTGCTAATGATTAATCAGGCTGGAAGCACTGGTGCCTCGGCTCATGCCATAGTTACCAAGAAAGTTTCTCTTGAAAAGGTGAAGCAGAGGGTAATGATAATGCTCCAAGCGGAGCTGGATATTAACCGCGAGGTGCAAAAGCGTGGTAGGATAAATCGGACTGGTCAGGTTTACAAGCCCATTTACGACTATATCTACTCTTCCATTCCTGCTGAGAAACGGTTGGCAATGATGCTTCAAAAGAAGCTTAAAAGCCTTGATGCCAACACTACCAGTAACCAGAAGAATTCGGAAACCATCATGAAGAGCGATGATTTCCTGAATAAGTATGGTGATGAAATTGTAGTTACCTACCTCAGCGAGAATCCAGAACTAAATGAGGTTATCGGTGATCCCCTTAAGTTAAACGGAACCAAAGCGGAAAACACAGAAGATGCTGCGCACAGGGTATCAGGTAGAATTGCGGTATTAGCCACCAAGGAGCAACAGCGATTCTATGAGGATATACTAGATAGGTATAGGCAGTCTATAGAATACTTAGTTCAAACAGGTGATTACGACCTGGAGGTGGAAAGCATGAACCTTGATGCTGTTACGGTAGACAGCAAGATAGCTGTGGCTGGTATCAAAGGTGGAAAATCCGCCTTTGCCGGAAGCACCTTTCTTGAAGAGTGTATGGTAAATAACCTTCGCAAACCATTTTCGAAGGTCGATCTCGATAACAATATTGCTTCATCACTCGCTGGTCGAGCGGCAAGTGAGATTCAACAAGAGTTAAAGGATAAGTTCAAAGAGTATGTGCAAACCAAAGCAAAGGAAGATGAGGAGGAGATTTCAAGAAGACACAACTTTTTCAAGGAGAACATAACCAAGGATAAGAAGTATCTCAAGTTGGATTCTGAGGCTGACAAAAAAGGGTTTATTGCTGCACGATTGAAGGAGATTGAGGAAGGAGAGGTTGCTGCCATCAATTTACTTAGGGGGAAAATTCAGAACTCCTACGACTATATTGTGAAGTTCTTCGACTTTTTTACCATTGGAAGGTCTGTAAAATATCCATTTGGTGATGGCGAGGTTGCAGCTGTTTTCCTTGGGTTCAAAATTGATTCTAGGCGGCCAAACCCTTATGCGCCATCTGCAATTGTAGCCCGATTTGCTGTTGCCAACAGCCTCAAATATGTTGAGCTCGTTTTATCAGGGGAACAGGGTAACAAGCTCACTGCCATAATAGGTTTAACATATAGGATCAGCCATTCTCAAGCAAGATCAATTGTTGATGATTGGGATAGTATCTGTAAGGAATCTAGCGCAAGTAGAAAGAAGGTGTTCATCTATACCGGAAACATTCTACAAGCCTACTCCGTGGCCAACGGTGGTAAGCTAATCAGCTATACCATGCAGTCGGGTGAAGTCAAAAAGGGAATACTAATGCCCGATGGATGGAAGCAAAAAGCAAAAGGAGGCTCCACACGCACTATTGTTCCACTTATTAGCGCAAAGAGAGTCGTTAAAGGGCTTACAGAGGGAGCAATGCTCGAAACGGATAATGGAGTTTCGATTATGCGGGTTCGTAATGGCTTTAGGTTAATTACCAATGGTCTCAGTATTCAGAAGTATGGCTGGTTGGTAAAAAGTGAGCAAGTCATTAAGTACATTACCAACAATGGCGGATTTCAACGACAGAGTTCTTCCTGGATAGGCGATCTTGATGTGAACAACATCGAGCATGTGCTAACAGTAATTTACGACTTAACAAAAACCACTGTAGGCCTTTCTGAATCTCAGATGCAACTTGTTGCGGATGAGATAGACACAGCAAGGGAAAGACCAAGGAATGTTGTTTTTCCTAAGCTCATTGAGATGGAAGTTCGCCTCTTTAAAATGCTTGAAGCAGATGGGAATATGTTTAACGGTTTAGGGTTGCCAAGTTCGGCCATGAGCGCATTTGAGACGTTAAAAAAGTATTACCCACTAAAGGCAGCTAGCCCTCAAGAGAAGATTGTTGCAGAAATGGTTGAAGAGGTCGCCTTACATACAGGTAACTTTAAAAACCCTTCGGCCATTGGGATTGAAAAGTATGAGGTCAAGAATCTTTTGGAATCGGAACGTATTAGCCCAGCCGAATGGCTCGAACGAAACAAAACCTTACGCCGCTCAGAAGCTGACGTTGTGGAATGGTTAGCACAGAAGGTGCTTAACCTTTATGAGACCCCTAACCAAGACAAGAATAAAAAAATACGCATTGCCAAGGCACGAGCCAAAGCTTTGCTGTTGTTACAACTCCAAAACTAAAAAAGAGATAAAATATGGTAACCGTATCTAATTACAGTAAGGAAATTACATCGTTTGACTTTTCCAAGTCCAAGGTATTACAGGAGGGAGATAGGTTTTTAAGAGAGTTCTCGGACCTTTATAATGATGATGATGATATCAAAAAAGCTATCGATAACCATCTAAAACATGTCAATGCTGAACTGTCAAGACATTCTGAGAAACCTAGACACACTGCAGGAAAGCAAGCAAAGACAGTTGCTTCTAAAACTAAGGCAAAGCCCAGACGTGCTGAAAAATCTCAACCAAAACCTAAAAAGGAAAAGGCAATGGGAGAGCAGGTGAATATTCTTTCCACGGAGGTACGCTATATTAAAAGGTATGCTTCCTTGGATGGCAAGGTAAAAACGGTTGATCAGCTGCTAGCATTCTTACATTCTTTGCAGAAAGCAATAACTGAAAAGATTATTACCTCGAAGAGTAAATATGCAGCCGAGATAATGGCCGTTCAGAATGGATTACTTAAGGCTATTAAAGCAGGAGGTGGCCGGATAGAAATCGAGAGCGATGCTCTTGAGAACTACCGGACAATTGCCAGCGGTCAAGCTGTTATTGCCTCCATACCCTTGCTGAAAAAGTTCATCCTTATTTCAGGAAAGCCTTCAGTAAAGATGAGAGCTGAGAAATTGCTCAATGCGATTAGGAATGCTAAAAAGAAAGGGCTGTTTGAAGATGACCCATACGCCAATAAGATAGAGGCGGTTGCCAAAGTTCTTGAACGATACATCGAAGGGAAAGATGAACGGCCAACAATTTCACCGGTTGATTTGCAGGGGCTTTATGGCTTGTGTGGCATGGAAATTCCTAAACCAAACTTAGAAGTTGGTAAAGTTGTCAACTCGTCCGATTTTATGGGCGCCGTATTTTCGGTAATTCCCTTTCAAGGTAAGTGGAAGAGCCTCATAGGTGAACCTTCAGACCCTTTTAAGGCAATGTTTTTTGGGTTGCCAGGCAATGGCAAAACAACCCTAGCAATTCTATTTGCTCACTACTTAGCCAGTGAACACAACAAGCGAGTTTTGTTTGTGAGTAAAGAGGAGGGGTTTGTTTATACGTTTAAGGAGAAGCTAGATCGTCTAAAGGCATACCATCCCAATCTATTTGTTGTCGATAGGATTCCACTGAGCCTCGCTTCTTACGATGTGGTGGTTCTTGATTCTGTGAACTCGTTGAATTTGTCTCCAGAGGATCTGCTAAAGTTATACAGCAAATATCCCAAAACATCATTTGTATGCATTCATAAGGTTACTAAGGATGGCAAGTTTAGGGGGAGCCAGGAGTATGAGCATGATGTAGATGTGTCGGTTTCGTGCCAAAATATGATAGCTACTCCTCAAAAGAATCGGTTTGGAGGTAATGAGCCCATTAAGATTATTTGATACAACAAGTATCTTGCTTAAGTATATGTCAATTTTTACCTCTTAGTAGAAGTCATCAGATGGGGACGTTAATTTGTCCCCTCTTTTTTCTTTGACTAAATACCAAAATTCGCCGTTTTTTCTAGTAAAGTCAAACTTGTGTGCTTCCATTAGGACGAGCACTTCAAACGGCTCTATAGTCATTGGTGGCTCAAGTTCTTCCATCAGTTCTAGAACGCGGCTAGTTGGAATGACCAAGGCTTCTTTACTGGGGTTGTTTTCTGGTTGATAAGTTGAAAGGATTACTTCTGCAAAACGCCGCTCTAACTCTATTTTACGATTATCCATAATTGGAATGATTGTGGTTCTATTTATCCAAGTGAACTACTTTTGCATTCTATTGAGTGAGAGGTTCTCACCGTCAGCTTAGCTGGCTGGGCAACCTACTCGATTGTGTGCTGGCGTTTCTAAGTAGTCAACGATTGTATAAATGTTCTCATAAGATTTATTGACTCATTTAATTGCTCAGAAGAATATCTTGGATTATGAGTATTTTCAGGATGATGGATTTGATGTCTTATGTATTCTGTCAAAATGATTTGCTCTTCTCTTGCGCTACCGTTACGTTGAATCTTCATATATCTCATTGTGGGTTTGCCAATTTTAAAAGTATCTAATTGTCCTTCTGCTTCTATAAACCCATAAAGTTCATTATGATACTCTTCTGTTACTTCTGAAAAAGCTAAATAATTCACTTCATTT
Organism: Williamwhitmania sp.; assembly: GCA_035530955.1. Taxonomy (GTDB): domain Bacteria; phylum Bacteroidota; class Bacteroidia; order Bacteroidales; family Williamwhitmaniaceae; genus Williamwhitmania. The sequence goes on from DATKTT010000152.1 coordinate 11,277, forward strand.
AATGAAGGATAAGGCAATTGACCTGATAAAACAGTTTCAACTGTTTTTAAACTTCCGTTTAGTGAAATTAATCTTAGGTGTTCAAATTCTAATTCTTTAACTAAAGCGGCACTATGGGACGTGATAATAATTTGAGTATTAGGAGCAGTAGCAAGTGTTAGAAATGCTTTGATTAATTTCTTTTGATGTTCTGTATGTTGTGAGGTTTCTGGCTCCTCAATAGCGAAAACAACGCTTGGGATATTTTTCTCTTCTCTTCTTCGTTCTGCTTCTGCTCTAAAGAAATTCAAGAGGATTAACCGTTTAATTCCACTTCCTCTTTTATTTATTGGTATGTCTTCGTCACCCGTAATCGAAACACTTTTGAAGACATCTGTCCATTTTAAACTTTCAGAGGGTGGAATTACAGGGTTTAAACTGTTGGCAACTTCAGGGTTCATTTCCCTTAGTTTTTCCAAAGTTCTATCTGCTACCTCTTTTAACTTAGTTTCTACTACAGAAGCAATTTCATTGAATTTTTGCTTGAGTTCTTCATTATTCAAAATCTGTCTTACGGCTTCTCTTAACGGGTCTTGCACCTCACTATCTCCATCACTGTTTTTTCTGTCAGATTGAAATAATGAATAAAGTGGTAAATAGTTTTGTAGTTTATCCCATATTGATTTCGTGTCACCTTTAGTAACGTCTATTTCAATCTCAACTATTTGAAGGTCAGTATTGAAGTGATTCCAAATAGCTGCTCTCATAACTGCATTTCTATTTCTGTCACTACATTCTATTCCCTGATTTCCTCCTATGATTGCCCTAAGTTCGGAATCTTTCTTTTGAAGCAAATCTTTACATTGTGGATTTGAAGGATGGCTTGCTTTTACAAAAACTTTTTCTTTGCCTGCATTGGGATATTTTTTAATGATTTCAAGTTGGTTGCTTGAGTTCAATAAATATTCTGCTTGCAATGTGGTTTCATTGGTGCTGTCTATAACAATGTTTGCAGGAAGTTCCTCAAAGCAAACAGAAATACTTATTTCGTTATCTCCTTCCGAAACGGCCTGTTTGTTGATGTCATCTTTATCTAACTTAATTACACCTTTACCTTCATTGAAGAAAATATCTAATGCATCTAAAATAGTTGACTTACCGATGTCATTTTTGCCAACAAAAGCTGTTAAGTCGCCAAATTCAATAGCAACTAAATCTTTGTAACTTCTGAAATTCTTGAGTTTAACAGTTTTTATTTTCATGGCTTAACTTTATTCATCAGAAAGGGTTACTTTTTTTGTTTCTATTCGTTTCTATCTACCGTTTCGCTGTATTCTTATGCTTGCACACAACGTTTCCGTGGCAAGATTTTGTTAGGGCGTTAGCTGTAACGACTTCATCCCACGTTAAACTTTTACTAAAGTAATAAAAACCTGCTTATCTGCACATCAACCCCAATATTTTTAACTACGTGTTGGCAGCTGGTGTTCTTCTCAGTTGTCTTAATCTATTATCAATTTTTGTGTATCTTGCGTCCAATGATAATTATTTAAATTCAATGTCTTTTAAAGGGTTGCCTGTATTGTCGTTATCGTTTTTCATGTTGAAGCGTATATCCAAAAATTCTTTTATCGCTTCAAAGTTCGGAAATCGTGATTTGTTTTCAAGTTCAAATGTTCGGAGAACATTTACAGGATAATTTCTTAGCTGAATTTCAAACTCAGGAGTTTTAAATGTTTCCAATGGAAAATCAACGGGAAACTCTTTTTCATCCATGTGCAGATATTTGTGAAATGTTTTTTGCATTGCCTCTACATATTCTTCTTCTGATTTAAAATCCGTATTACCTTTTCTTAATTCCAATTGTGCTTTGTAGTCAAGAATAAAATTCATAAGAGCTAAAATGATTTGCCAATCAAGAAATCCTTTGCTCCTTAATTCATTTATGAATTTTTGAAAGTCGCTTTTGCTCTTGTGCTTGTCAAGTGTCAGATGAATGCAATTGTAGGAGTTTTTAAATCTAGTTTTTATATGCTTTATCGCTTGGTCGTGATTATACTTGCTACTCAACTCTGATTTCCACTGCATCACATTATTTTCAGAAGGTAAATTCCATGTCAATGGAACTGGTAAGAAATGCTCTCGTTGTAAGCTGTTAAATTCTTTATCGGTAATCAACTGCCGATATATTCTCTGATATGCGTTTGTTGAAAGTGTCTTTGATGCTAAACCATTTTCCTTGAATAGTCGTGCAAACAATTCTTCAAACTCCTCATCCCTTAGCAAACTAATTTCATTTAGGATGTAGAGTAGCGAAGTTGAATTCTTCGCTGTGTGCATGTTTATTCCCTTGGGGTCGGGAGCATCAAAAAATTCTACAAATACTTTCCACTTATATTCGCTGTTTGATTGCAGTTGTTCTGGCGGTAAATGTTCCGTTGACACAGCTAACTCAATTTCTATTTTGCCTTTTACAAAATGAAAGTCGTAGTTAGACAGAGAAATCTCTGCTAACATTATTTGAAGGATTGCCAAAAATTCTTCTGCAATAGAATTTGTTTGATAGTCGTTTTGAAAAGAAACAGCCCATAAGCTTCCTAAAGCATGAAACCTTACTGTTCGTGTTTTGCCCGAATCGTTTAAAAGAAAATCGTCCAACTTCTTTTCGCATAGTTTCTTTATTTTATCTTCACTATCATACTTTCCTGTCATTGATTCAATCAAGGGGACAATTAATTCTTCTCCAATGTATCCTGTGAATTTGATGTTTGAGTCAATTAAAACTTGAAACTGTTGAGATATTTTCGGAGTTGCTAAAAGAATCAAAGAGAAGTCCGCAATTGATTTGAAAGTGATGCTGTCTTTTTCAGGGTCAATCGGATTGGGATTGAATTCATGTCTTGCACCTAAAAACAAATGGAAAGAAGAAATCGCACTAAGCCATGAACCTTGTTTAAAGTCGGAATAGAAAACAAGAGCAGCACAATCTGCAATTCGTTTTAAAAGTTTCTTATCTCCATTATTTATACTTACCCAAACTCCACTAAGTGCATAATACTTAGCGGCAAAGTTTAATCCAATGCTGCTATACAGTTGGGCAATGCTAATGAGAGATAATACATGCCCCTCAATAGATTCATGGTTATTCCAATGGTCTTTAGCTTTATGAAAATGACTAAGTGCCTTTAATACTTGTGTCGGGTCATCGGTATAAATGTATCCTGCTCCCCAATCAAATTGTTTTTTACCACTGCTAAATAAGCTCACTCTGTTTTGAACTTTTGAATGGAGTTTTTCAGAGAACAATTGCAGTGCGTTTATTAGTTCGGAATTTTCATCGGCATCAATCTTAATGAACAGATTGATGTATTGATTTATTCTGTCGCTTAATTGGGAAGTATGGTAATATGGTGCTGAATCAATTATTGTAAGAAGCTCTTCAAAATACTTTAAAAAATCATTTGGGTTTTTCTTGTTCTTTTTTCGCTGATTAAAAAACATTACAAGCGTTCCAAGAAGTTCAAGCAAATAGCATTTTTCATTTGGGTTATTGGTTGCTTTTAACTGTTTATTCAGTTCAAGATAAAGTTGCTTAAACCAATTGAGTATTTCTTTGAAGTTTATTTCCACTTTCTCAGACACCATTGCAGTGAAAGTGATTTGCAATAAACTTTTTGCATCCTCTAAGGCAATTGCATGTTTGAATTCACTAAAGTCAGAAAAGTAAAATCGGATAAGTCCTTCACTACCGAATAAATCTCCAGTGGGCAATTTGAATTTTCCGTTTGGTCTGAATCTCAACCACAAATATTCATAGATGGCTTCCCTTGTAAATTCCTTCCTGATTTTAAGTTTATGAATGAAACAGGAAAGAAGGTTTAACCAGTGGGAGTCATGGCTTATAAGATATTTATGTCTCCTGCAATAACGACTTGCATTTATTACTTCATAGAATTCTCCGATTTTGAAATGTTCAATTTCTTTTATGTCTTTCCATCTTTCAAAAACTTCTACATACCATTTATCCTCTTTATCTCCCGTATCAACTAACAGAAGTTCAAGTTCACTTGAAGTAAGTTTCCTTTCACTTGGTTCTTGGTTTGAGGCACGAAGTGATACTTCTTTATACAAAATACCGAAGATAGATTTCAGATTATCTCTGTTAATCTTAAATGGAAGTTTGAGCAGAATAGATTCTATTTGAAGAATTGTTTCTGAGAATTCATCATCTGGTTCTCTCTTTGCAAATTTCCATTTGATTCTTTTTGCAAAATCTTTCCATTGTTCGGTCGATAAATTTTCAAATACAGAAATTGCTTCTTTGAGAACTGCTTCATCAATCTTATCCGTTAATTTATTAGCCTGTTCTTTGATATATTTTGAAACAATTGTTTTTACCTTGTTCGTGCATTGTATCAAAAGTTCGGGAGAAAGATTTTCCTGATTAGCTACCCAATTGCGAAGTAATTCTGCATCATTGCCTTTGTAATTTCCTGCGACATTTGTGTTCGCTTCAAAAACAAATTCTTTGTCTGTAAGTAGATAGTCAGTTTTTACATGAAGCATGAAAAAATGAGAAATACATTTTCCAATTTCTTCACTCTTAAATGAGAAGTTTGATGAGTAAAGTTTTAACTGCCTAAATTTGGCTGTACCTGCTTTGTGGTCTTCCTGAAATATATCTTCTTCAAAATCGCAATAAATTTCTTCGTCAACTTTATCTATAAGATTGTCAAGCCATGTTTCAAGTGTCCTTAGGGTTTGGTAACTGTAACCTCTAATAGATGCACTTGCATCAGTATTTTTTGAAAAGATATGTAGCTTAGAAATGCTCATTTAGGGTTTTCTATTTGACTATAATTGGTTTGTCTGCCGTCTGTTTGTCCTTGCACGGTTGTCCTTTACACTTGCCGCTAACGGTTTTGGGCTAAGAAAAGTGCGGAATTAAATGCACTTCAATGTCACCTTGCACAAACTTAATTAATAATTACTGAACTTTATCGCAAGCGCCAACACTTTTCTGCCGCTGAAAATTTGCGTCTGCAACGTGCACGAACTCCGTATTTTTTAGCCCTTGTTAGCGGTTCGCCCTTCTTACTATAGGTTCAATTTAGTTGTCTTTTTGTTAAAATGGTAAATCGTCGCTTTCTATTATTGGTGTCGGTTTAGAAAATTTAGTTTTGTAATATGAGTTAAGAAAAAGGCCGACCGTTGCAACCGTATTAACTATAAAGTATGTATAAATAGTGTCATTAATTAGGTAATCGTCACCTGTCTTGCCGTGAAAGTTTGTTTTTTCGCTTCTAAGTTTTTCTACTGCTTGATTTATTGCCAATAGTGAACTACCAATTGTTTTTATTTCTACAGGGTGTTCGTTATTCGTCAGGTTGAATTCTTTTAAAATTATTGATGTCAGTTTGTAAAGTGTTTCACCACCAGTTGTTTTACTTGAAATTCTGTCGTCTTTTAATATTTCTTTAATTATACTTTCAAGTGCCGAGTTGGCAAGTCCTACTGCTGTGCTTGGGTCTGTGTCAATTAGCTTATATGCTTTTGTGAATGTATCGTAAGCAGTCTTGTAGGCTGATTTTAGCTCGTTCTTAAATGTTGGAATTGAGGGAATAAAATCTGGAGTGTCTACACCCAAGTCAATTGCAACTTTTAGTAGGTCTGTTCCTGACATGTTGTGAAGTGTCAAGGTTAGGTCAATGTCTTTGTTAGGTTTTGTAACTATCGCAAAGTTTTCCCAATAGTCATTGTTAAAACCATCCGGTTCATAATTGTTTTTATACCACTTACTAATATATATTCGAACTTGTTTGTATGTTTTGTATTCATCCCAAATTGCTTTCTCAACTGAGTTTACAAGTTGCATTTGATATTTAGGTGAAACTAAGTCGTCCATTTTTTCTGTCAATTGTTGTCTTTAATATCTAAGTCTATTTTTCACAGGGTGACCGCTAACTCGTTTACACATACGGTAAAACTGTATATATACACCCATATGGGTATGTATTGTGCGGTTTTAACCGTATAATACACAAATCTAATTCTATTTTGTGGGTGAACCTTATAATGTCCAGTTAATTTTGGCATTAGGTGCTCATTCGAAACGTGACGACTAAGCTTCCAATCCAATATTTATTATTTCATAGAAACTTTTTTTTGTTCTCAGACAGTTTTTTGCTGTTATGGCAAATTACTATCTTTGAAAGGAAGGATAAATTTTTCGTCAAAAAAATACAGAACCAAAACGGTACCAATGAACATATAATGTATTGATATACAGATCTACGGTTATATGGATCACCCCGACAAAAAAATGCTTACAATTTGTAAGCATTTTTTTTATTCCTTAACTCATCAAAAAAACACGAGGCTTTGGGAGTATCTCTGCTTAAACCTCAATCCACTCGTATTCGTTTCCGATGAAGTCGAGAAAGCGAATGAAATCAGCCGTTTTAATTACAATTGATGCTGTGTTGATGCACGGGTGAAAGCTGACCTTTTCGGACCGCTTGATGTCCATATCAAGAAAAAGTTTAACATGCTTAGCTGCATCGTTTATGATGGCAAGAGGAGTAACGGAACCGGGTGTAACGCCGAGGTGGGTTTCCATTCGCTGGGCCGAGGCAAAGGATAACTTTCCCTGCCTCAACTTTTCTTCCAGCATTTTTACTTCCAGCGTTTTTCTGTGGTCGAACACAACAAGGTAATGTCTATTGCCCTTATGGTTTCTAAAGAATAGATTTTTGCAGTGGGTTGCCTCAATGTCTTTCCAGTAAATCATGGCCTCCTCAACTGTGGGAGTTGGGGGGTGTTCGTAGTAGTCGAAGCTAATGTTAAGGTTGCTTAACACGGTGTATAGCTCAGGCGATCCGTTCATGCGATTACGTGTTCAAGAAGTATTTTAAGTCCTATAATGAAAAGAATAAGCCCCCCCAGTATCTCCATTCTGTTCCCCAATACGCCCACCGCTTTTTTGCCCAGCAGAATTCCTAGCATGGAGGCAACAAAGGTGACAGAGCCAATGGTTATTACAGTGACAGATAGGTTTAGATTGTAGATTGCAAAGCTCACGCCAACAATAAGTGCATCGATGGAGGTAGCAACCGCCATGCCAACCATAGTTTGTAGGTGAAGTGGATTAAATTCACGTTCCTCCTTAGATTGAAAAGCTTCGTATACCATCTTAGCTCCCAATACCGTTAGCAAGAGAAAGGCTATCCAGTAATCCCAAGGCTCAATTAGCTCCTTAACTTTGCTGCCAAGAAACCACCCAATAAGGGGGAACCCTCCCTGGAAGATAGCAAGAATTAAGGCAATACGAACTGCTTGAAAGAATTGTATCTCCTTTTTTATCAAGCCGCTGGAAACCGATACAGCAAAGGAGTCAAATGATAGCCCAATTGCAAGTAGCACAATTGCAGAAAATTCCATCACAATCGAATATTTGGCACAAATATAGCATAACCAAAATTGTTATCGGCGAAATTATTTGAAGGGACTTGATGCCGATCTTCTAAATAATTGTTGTTGGTGACTATTTTGATTGTGTGCACTATCACCGCATTATAAGGTTATGCGGGTAGCACAGGCCCTTTAGGCAAGGTGAAATGAACGGTTGTGCCAATGGCTGGTGTGGACTCTGCCCAAAGCCGTCCACCGTTTATTGCAATAAACTCGTGCGCAAGATTAAGCCCAAGGCCGCTGCCGCGCTCGTCCATGGTTCCAAGGGTGGTGTAGTGATATTTGGAGTCGAACACTTTTACCAGCGTTTCGTGATCCATTCCTACACCGCTGTCGCTAATGGTAACTTCTACCTGATTCTTGCTGCTGGAAAGGTTTACCGCAATTGTGCCTTTTAACGGTGTGAATTTTACGGCGTTTGAAAGAAGATTCCTCAGCACAAGCCGAATCATCTGTGGATCGAAAAATGCAGTTTCTTCTGAAGGTAGATCATTAGTTATAGTTATCTGTTTCGCTACAACAGCATTATTCAGGAGCACTGTCGTTTCTTTGATGATTTCATCAATGCGAATTTTCTCTGGGTGAGCTACAATTCCCTTGTCTTGAGAACGGGCCCAGCCGAGCAGATTTTCTAGTAAATTGAAAGCATCATCTGTGCTATTTCTAAGGCTGTTGAGGAGTTCCGTGATTACTTCTCTATCGTAGATTGTCCATTCCTTGGCAAGCATATCAACAATTTGCTTTACGCTGGCAAGTGGGCTTCTTACATCGTGAGCAATAATGGATAACATCTTATCCTTTGTCTTGTTGACCTTCTCGAGGTCAACTTGAACCATTTTAATGTCGGTAACGTCAGAAATGCTACCCATGAGTTCGATAGGTTTGCCACTTTGCTGAAGCTGAGTAGATATGGTCATTGTGATATACCTTATTTCTCCCCCAGCACGAGTTATGGACTTTTCAATTTTCTTTATTTTGGTCGGTTCCTCAGTTAACTCCTTGACAAGTATGTCAAATGCGTTTTTATCTTCGGGGAAAAACATTTGCTTAAAAGAGGTGAAGGTTGGATGAAATTCCTCCGGAAGAAAGCCCAGTAAACGGAATACCTCGTCGGACCACTCAATTTTTTTTGTTGAAAGATTTAGCGTGAAGCTTCCTACGTGTCCAATCTCCTGTGCTGTTTCAAGTTTTTCACGGCTATTGAGAAGTTCAATTTCTGCTTTCTTTTGACTTTCAATGTCTTCAACAATGCAGATGTATGAGCGTAGGTTGCCTCTCGTGGTGCGTATTGGTGACATCCACACTCTTGTATTTGTAAGGCTTCCGTCGGGTCGAATGAATTGCTTTTCAATCGAGTAGTTTTCAATTTGTCTGGTAAGGATTTTGTGGACGAGCTTGTTTTCAGATTCAACATCAACCTCTTGCGTGATTTCCATCCACGTTGATCCCTTCAATTGGTTAGAGTCTCTTCCCAGTATTTCACAGAGTTTGTTGTTGAATGTTAGCCATTCGCCACTAATTGAAATTTCTGCAAATCCAACTAGGTTTGATTCAAAGAAGCTCCTAAATCGATTCTCCCGTTCAGATAGCTGTTGTTCCGCCTTAACACGTTGAGTGATATCGTGCGAGATAGCATAGCAGATTTTTCTACCTTTAACCAAGAATGAGGAGAGGGCAGTTTCGGCATAAATTGTTTCCCCATTCTTTCTTCGATGCAATCGTATGGATTCACGAGAGAAGCCTTCGTCAATGGCGTGGCGGATCTGGAGTGCAGTCTTCTCCTCCTCTGCAGTTAAAATGGTGTAAGGTTTACCAATAATCTCCTCTTTAGTGTAGCCATACAAGTCAGTAAAGGATTCGTTCACCTCCGTTATTTCAAGCTTGTCGAGGTCGAACATTACCACTGAGTCAATATTGGCTGAAAAAAGGAAGCGATATTTCTCCTCACTTTCGCGCAGCTCGCGTTCCTTTTCCAGAAGGTCGGTCATATCCTGGATTATTCCTCTAACCCTCACGGTAACTCCATTCTGCTGAATGGGGAGAAACTTGAGTAAAACTGTTTTGTGGCGGCCCGATGTGGTTTTAAGGGATATTAGCTCCTGAATACTCTTTCCCTGGTCTAGACTCTGGTTCAGTAGCGACTTAAATATGGATATGCGGTAGTCACCCGGAACCATCCGCAAGTCCTCAATTTGTGTTATATCTTTGTGTGAGGGGAGGTCTAGAATTCTATAAGTTTCTTCGGACCAGTGGATGGTGCTGGTATCCACTCGATAATCCCAGCTGCCTATTCGTGCAAGTTGCTGGGTCTGTCTTAGAATTTCCTCCTTCTCGGTAAGTTGAGCCTCCACCGCTTCTCTTATGGCGAACTCTTGTGTTAACAGCTGGTTGGCATTTTCAAGTTCGCTTGTTCGCTCTTTTATTTTCAACTCAATGGACCGGTAACCTTCGTCTAACTTTTTGAAAGCCTGCTTGCGTTCATCGATGGTAGTGGTAACTATCAAGATTGTGCTTGCCAGTACCAGTTGGAATTGCTGGATGGCTAGAAATCGTAAAATAGGAGAGGCAATGTTGAACGGCGGAGCAACTTTAATTCCGCTATAGGTTGATAGCAGCCAAAATGTGAAAATCCCTAAAAAAACCAGCTGCTTTGGGTAGCGCGACGATATCCAAAGCATCACCGGAATTGAAATGAAGATGAGCGAATTATAGAATGCTGCCGAAGTCAAATTGTTTTTGAGAATGAGTTCAACAATGACAATGGTAAGCAGGTATCCTAAAAGTTCTAAGCGTTGAGCAAGAGAGAACCGTATTGAGATCAACTCTTTAATGGTGAGGAGGATTGGTACAATAATAATTATGCTGATAAAGTTTCCAAACCACCAGGTGGTTAATTCGAATGAGAAGTTGAGGATATTGGTATGTTCCGTGAATGGGATGTAAAATGTGCCTAAAATAGCTGAAACCAAGGTTCCCGCAAGGGCTGCTCCAAGAAAGCGGAACGTTCTAGATGTATTTGTTAGAATGGAATTATAGTCCCCCTTGCCCAGAATTTGGATGACAATGAAAACTTCTAAAACATTACCCACCCCGGAAATAATTGAAAAAATGCTAAGTTGAATTGAGGGTGTGATTTCTGACGACATGGCCATACCGTAGCTGCTAGCAACGGCACCGAAAAAGATACCTGGAAGAATTTTGTAGCCGTACCGCATTAGGGCAAACAACGCAAAACCACTGGCGGGCCAAATGGGCGAGGCAATTCCTTGTACTTTGCCAAAGAACATAATTGGCAAAGCTAGGAGAAGGTAGATGAGTGCTACTAATAAATTTTTGGTAAGATCTTTTACCATAAGTTGACAAGTGAATCTTTACATTTAACAACATTTCAGGGACTTTGTCATAATATTTCCACCAATTGATGGATTGATGTTACTAACGCATTAATCTCGGTGGTCTTCATTTCATGAAATAATTGCCTTGGTCATTTCTTCTTATAATCATCGATCTAAAATCTTTTATTGCACTATCTATAGACTTCTTAACATTTATCTGCTTTATTCATAAATAATTAGCAGTCTTAACCATGATTATTCTGGTTAAAATTAGCCTTCTATGGGCGACCATTCACTCATTTTTCACTTTCTTTGCACTTAGTGCATGCTTCGTTAACGTAGCGAGGCAGCTTAGTGGTGAACTTCAATTTTAAGTGAATGGAAATGCTGTGGTGTTTGAGGTTTCAACTCTTCATTATAGTTGATTAATTAAGTTACAAAATAGTGGAGTTCAAAATTGTATCCGACTTTATCCCAACTGGTGACCAACCAGAGGCCATTGAACAGCTAGTGGCGGGACTTCAGCAAGGAGAAAAGTTCCAAACCCTCTTGGGCGTTACGGGATCGGGAAAAACTTTTACTGTTGCCAACGTTGTTGCTCAAGTTAATCGACCTATGCTGGTGTTGAGCCATAACAAAACGTTGGCGGCTCAACTCTATGCAGAGTTCAAAGCCTTTTTTCCCAGTAATGCAGTGGAGTATTTTGTGTCGTACTACGACTACTATCAACCGGAGGCATATCTGCCCGTTTCGGATACATACATTGAAAAGGATCTCTCAATTAATGAAGAAATTGAGAAACTTCGGCTTAGTGCCACCTCTTCCTTGCTCTCTGGGCGTCGCGATGTTATTGTAGTCTCCTCGGTTTCGTGCCTTTATGGCATTGGTAACCCTGAGGATTTTCACGCCAATACGGTTGAGGTGGTTGTTGGAAGCAGCATGGGGCGGAACAAGTTTTTGAGGTTACTGGTTGATGGCCTTTACTCGCGCAATGAGGTGGAATTTAAGAGGGGAACATTTCGGGTTAAGGGTGATACGGTTGATGTATACTTGGCTTACGGTGATTTAGCTTATCGCATTATCTTTTGGGGCGATGATATTGAAGCAATACAGTCTTTCGACCCCATTTCGGGACAAACCATTGGCGATTTTGACAAGGTTTTTATATACCCAGCAAATATATTTGTTACCACCAAGGAGCGCATGCATAAAGCAATTCGCCAAATCCAGGACGACATGGTTAAGCAGGTGGAGCATCTTCGGTCGCTGGATAAGCCCTTTGAAGCAAAACGGTTGCAGCAACGGGTGGAATACGATTTAGAGATGATTAAGGAGTTGGGGTATTGTTCTGGCATAGAGAACTACTCGCGCTACTTCGATGGTCGGCTACCCGGAACTCGTCCATTCTGTCTGCTCGACTACTTCCCTGCTGACTTTTTGATGGTTATTGACGAAAGCCACGTTACCCTACCTCAGGTTAGGGCGATGTATGGTGGTGATCGTTCCCGAAAGGAAAACTTAGTGGAATATGGTTTTCGCTTACCTGCTGCGCTGGACAATCGACCATTGAACTTCGACGAATTTGAAGCTGTTGTTGGCCAAACCATATTTGTAAGCGCCACTCCTGCCGACTATGAGTTGGCCCGATGCAATGGTGTTGTTGTAGAGCAGGTTATTCGACCAACAGGGTTGCTTGATCCTGTTATTGAAGTTAGGCCAAGCCTTAACCAGATTGATAACCTCGTTGAAGAAATTCACAAGGTGGTGAGCCTCAATGAAAGAGTGCTGGTTACCACACTTACCAAGCGAATGGCAGAGGAGCTGACCAAGTACCTTGCCAAGCTAGATATTCGCTGCGCCTATATTCACTCCGATGTCGATACTCTTGATCGGGTAGAGATAATGGAAAATTTGCGTAAGGGTGTTTTTGATGTGCTGGTTGGCGTTAACTTGCTTCGAGAGGGGCTCGATTTACCTGAGGTTTCGCTGGTTGCAATTCTTGATGCCGACAAGGAGGGGTTTCTACGATCGGCGCGGTCGCTTACCCAAACTGCTGGACGCGCAGCCCGTAACATTAACGGCAAGGTAGTTATGTATGCCGATAGGGTGACTAATTCGATGCAGCTAACCATTGATGGAACCAATAAGCGCAGGGAGAAGCAGCTGGCTTACAATGAACGAATGGGCATTACACCAAAGCAAATTGTGAAGGGAATTGGGACAACATTTGTCGGCATGAAGTCGTCAGGCCTCAAGGGCAAGGCCTATGTTGAGCCAGAGAAAATAAGCGTGGCCGCTGATCCCGTTATTGCTTTTATGAAGCCCGACCAGCTGCAAAAGACCATCGAAAAAGCTCGAATAAACATGGAGGCAGCCGCCAAAGAGCTGAATTTTATTGAAGCTGCCCGCTTTCGCGATGAGATGTACGACCTCCAAAAGCTTCTTTTAACGCGCAAGGAGAAATAGATAATTTCGCTGCAAATGAATGCTTTTCTGCTTGTTATCTTCTACTTTATTTCTCCCATTGTAATCCTGAATTTATGTCACCGCATTCCATTTCTAAATAAGCTGGGTGCCGTTATTGTGGCATACATAGCTGGTCTACTAGCTGGAGTTTTTTGGGTGGGGCCAACCGGGTTAGTGAACGTCGCTAGCACTGTTAGCTCTGTTACCGTACCGCTGGCACTACCACTATTGCTTTTTTCTGCACAGTTAGGACAGCTAAAAGGGCTTGCATTCAAAGGTGCAGTTGCCTTAATCACCGGTATTGCTGCCGTATTAATTGCCGTGATTCTTGGTTTCTTTTTGTTGCGTTCAGGAGGAATGCCAGGCCTATGGAAAGTTGCTGGATTGCTGGTTGGTGTCTATACCGGAGGAACGCCAAACCTTGCATCACTCAAGCTCATGCTTAATGTTGACCCCAATGTTTACATTCTTGCCCACTCCTATGATTTGGTTGTATCGGCTGTTTACCTTGCTTTTCTAATGACACTTGGACCACGCATATTTCGACGGTTTCTTGTTCCATTTCAGGTAGGAGCCAATGGTCGAGAGACGGAGGATGCCATTGGAAGCGATCCTTATTGGGGGATTTTCCGGCGCGAGAATATCTATCCGCTACTTCGGGTGTTTGTGGTAGCATTGCTCATTTTGTCCGTGGGTGTTGGAATCTCATTTCTTTTTCCCGATCGGCAGCAAGTAGTGGCGGTCATATTAATCATTACAACGTTGGGGGTGTTGGGATCCTTTGTTCCTCGTTTGTCAACAACTCCTTATACCTTTGAGCTGGGCATGTATTTTATACTCGTTTTCAGCGTGGCAGTGGCATCCATGGCAAGTCTTTCTGCACTTAAGGGAATAACACCTCACCTTTTTATTTACATGACTTTGGTTGTCTTTGGGTCGCTACTGCTACATTTTCTTCTAGCCAAAATATTTAAGGTTGATGCCGATACGCTCATTGTTGTGTCAACAGCCTTGGTGTGTTCGCCTCCTTTTGTACCCATGATGGCCACAGCCATTAACAATAAGCGGGTAATGTTAGTGGGGATTGTTGCCGGTCTGGTTGGCTACGCCGTTGGTAATTATCTTGGCTACTTCACCGCAATAACGCTTTCGTCGTTTTAGAAAGTTTTTTTAAAAGAGGAAGTTCAGGGCAATGTAGAGTCCTTGATCCCCATCCTTTTTGGATACTGCCTTGCCGTAATCGATGGCCAAAATGAAGTTTTCGTTGAGGGCTATGTGAAGCCCACCGCCATACGATGCATGTAGGCGTTCGCTAACATCTGGGAAGTAGTCACCGGGCTTGAAGGTTGGGTCTTCAGCCTGTGCAATGGCAATGGCTTTATCCTTATCAAACTTAACCTTCTGAACCACTCTACCCATATCGGTAAAGGCTGAAAGTGCTAAGTAAAGGTTCTGTTTCCATACCACTGTATTAATAAATTTCCACCGCAGCTCAAAATTTCCATAGGCCACGCCATCGCCAACCACCCGGTTGCGAAGAATACCGCGCAGGGTTTGTGAACCGCCAAGCCCCTCAGATGTTGCCCTCCTTAGGTAAAGCGTGGCAAGGTTGGGTTTTAGGTAAAATGGAATACTCCCGGCCAGCTTCAGCTGCGCCGCCAATCGGTATGCGAAGGTTAACCTTCCTTTGATAATTGGGATGTATTGCCGATGAACTAGCGAGATGTTGAGGTGTTCGTAGTGGTCATTTCCAAGTAGGGGTGGGGCAATGCTCAGAATTGCCTCGCTCCACATTCCGGTGTTTGGGTTGGCCTCATTGTCACGCGAATCGAACACGGTCCCCAACCTGATGTAGGAGTTGAATCCACCATTCTTCTCGTTGGGGCCTATGATGCCCCAATCCACATATTTGTCATAAAGTCCGGTGACATTGGGTAGCTTATTTGCTTCACTCTTACCTTTGTTCAGCTCGTCGACATTAACAGGTCCGGTTTTGAAATTGTAGAGTGAAATGCCTGCAGCCCAAAGCCACCTCTTGCCGCTTAACTTTCCCTGAAAGTCAGAAGAGAAGCGTTCAATTTTGCGGTCATACTTGTAGAAGACTCGTGTTTTGTAATCTAGATTCCCCGCTGCATCGTCGGTCCAAGCCTGATTGTAGGCAGCCTCGTATCCATTAAAACCATAAAAATCCGCAGCTTTGTCGGTGAGGTAGCTCATGTCGGCGGTGACCCGAACCCCGGGTATTAAATACTTTGAATCGTAAAAAAGTCGATTGATACCGCTACCCTTGGTGTAGCGCGAAACTTCGGCATAAATGCTTTGCCGATATACGGGGTAGGTGGTGCCATCGCCATAGTAATAGAAGTTTACCAAACCTCCGTATTCCAACCCAAGGTCGGAATCGTAAGCAATTACTGGCAGCGCACCAAAGGTCCATCCGGTTTTTATGCGTCCAACGGTAGAGTCGGCCACCTGTGCTTCAGCATTCCATGAAATTGCCAGTAGGGCAATGAGCATAAGTAATTTAGATGTTTTTTGCATCTTTTTTTTGTCTAAAATAACAATTTTATATTGAAATATATCGGTATTTCTCAATGGCAGAGGCAATAAGAAATGGTCGACATCCTATGCCTTTTTTAATTTGGTGTCTTTTTCCGTAAATTATTCTTTGGGCCAACCTGTATTCATAATAAGCGATTACCTTATTTTATTAAGGATAGATAGGAATGAACAGATACTAGAATAAGAAGCTCATGGTGCTATATATTCCTTGTCGCCCGTCCTGCGGTGAGGTGGCTCGTCCATAGTCCATACCAAAAATAAAATTTTCGTTTAGGGCAATATGTAATCCGCAACCATATGAAACATGGAGATGATCATTTGTATCAGCAAAAAAGTTACTTGCCTTAAAGGTTGGATCTTGCTGAGTTGCAATTCGAATGGCATTTTCTCTATTGAAAACTACCTTTTGAATAACCTGACCCATATCAGTGAATGCCGACAGAGCAATATAGACGTTTTGACGCCAGATAATGGTTCTTATTGCTTTCCAGCGAAGTTCGAAGTTTCCATAGGCAACACCATCCCCAACGATGCGGTTTCGTAGAATTCCTCTAAGTGTCTGAGCACCACCCAAACCTTCAAATGATGGTTTACGCAAGTATAGTGTGGCAAGGTTAGGTTTTAGGTAAAAGGGGATGTGCCCCATCAACTTGGTTTGGAGGGCAAGACGGTAGGCAAAGGTTAACATGTTTCTTATGAGAGTAAAGTACTGCTCATGGGTAATAGATAAGTTGATGTGCTCATACTGTTCATTGCCGAGTTCTGGAAGCGCTATGTTTAAAATAAATTTGCTGCAAATGCCATGCTGAGGGTTTGCCTCGTTGTCGCGGGTATCGTAAATGGCCCCAACTCTCGCATAGGTATTGAACCCACCATGTTTTTCATCGCCTTTAATAATTCCCCATTCAACATATCGATCATAAAGAGTTGGTATGGGTGGCTGATGGCTAGAACCATTACTGTTCTCGTTTAAATGGTGCGGATTAACAGGACCGGTAGTGAAGTTGAAAAGGGATATCCCCGCTGCCCATCGTAGGATTGGTCCGGCTATGTCGCCTTGAATGTCTGTGGAGAAATATGAGATTTTCCGGCAATACTCATAAAATGCTCTTGTTTTATAGTCAGGATTTCCGGTAGCATCGGTCGTCCAATTACGCTTGTATACTGCCTCTTCACCATTGAATCCGAAAAAATCGGTGGCTCTGTTTACACTGTAACTCATGTCGGAGGTAAGTCTTATACCTGGCAAAAGGTTAGGCGAGTCGAAAAAAAGTCGTTTTATATCGTTACCCTTAGTGTAGTGTGTAACTTCCGCATAAAGGCTTTGGTGGTAGTTTGGATAGGTTTTGCCATCACCGTAGTAATAGAAGTTGACTAGCCCACCATATTCAACTCCAAGGTCGGAGTCGTAGGCAATTACAGGAAGAGCACCTAATGTCCATCCAGTTTTTACCCGGTTGTAAGTTGAATCTGCTTGCTGTGCTTTAGTTGGTTGTGAACGAGTTGCTGCTGCAATAGTCAATAGAATGTAAAGTAGCGGTTGCCTAAATGGTTTAACGCATGGCCGAAGTCCTCTTCTTTGACATACTCCGCAGTTAGGCATACATTTCCGGATCAATTTCGCGGCCAAAGGTATATTATCTTTATAAAGAAATCGCCTCCTACTTGCTTGCCAACAGGCTGTGTTAGCACCATTGGAAGCCATGAAAATTGTGTTATTCAATGGCTGTGGCCAATCTCAGAAAAAGGCGGGCGACGAGAATTGATAAATATCATCTATGGAATCATCTAATTTCTATTTTTGAAATCAGCGTGCCTCACCAGTTGATGCAATATTGCAAACAATATTGAAGATAATATCAGTTGCCAGTTATCATCTTTTGCAATGGAGTGGCTAAAAGTTGAGTTGTCTTGCTCCATACACGTTACACCCTATTTATTTCTGGTAAGTTTTTTTCTAGTTTGGCCTTGAGAAATATTTATTCTAATCTGCTATTTACCATTGGTTTTCAGGATAAATAAAAGGACGCCCCAATGTTAACCATTTTTGCTTCTTTGCTAAAACCTGGGTAAAGTCATGCAGATTGTTGGTATCAGTAAAATGAAGCCTACTGCAATTAGTATTAAAGGTGGAGGCATAAACCAGCGTAGCCATTTATTAACGGGAATTCGAGCAATGGGCAATACGCATACCATTACACTAGATGTTGGGGAGGCTGGGTTAGTAAAACCGCATCCCACTTGGTGGGTTGTAACGGTAGCTTGTCGTGAAATACCTGAAAGATCGGAGATATGAGACATTAATGGAATGGAGAGTGCTGCGTTGGTTTAACCTGATACAATTGATACGTTCAGAAGGTTTTTTGATAAAAATTATTCCATGAACAGCCTACTCAAAAACTACACTTAAGCGTGAACTTTCGCACTTCAATTACTCTCATGGAGCGCCTCCCCTAATCATTTCCGCAAACGGTTGCTATATAGCATCAATTGATAACGATGAATTAGCTATTTTCGTCACCAATAAGAAATACGTAATGTTATGAGGTTGTTGATTTTTAACATTAAGAAATTGGTGCAAGTTGAGGAGC
>DATKTT010000153.1:0-7962 GCA_035530955.1 Williamwhitmania sp.
CACCATTACCGATGCCAGTGGAAGAACACTCTCTGGCCAGACGCTTCAGGCATTTATCAATTCTGTTTCGAATGCGCCACTGCTAAGCATTGGTTTAAACTGCGCCATGGGTGCAAACCAGCTCCTACCCTTCCTTGCTGAGCTTTCGCAGAATACCGAATTCTTTGTGAGCGCCCATCCCAATGCCGGGTTGCCCAATCAACTGGGTGAATACGAAGAAACTGCACAGGAAATGGCCAGCGTGGTGGAGCAATACCTGCAGCGCGGATTGGTGAATATTGTGGGAGGATGCTGTGGAACTACACCAGCCCACATAGCCCTTATTGCCGAACTCGCGCAGAAATTCCCTCCCCGTAAACCTGTTGAACTGCCAAAATATTCCAGATATAGTGGGTTGGAACCGTTGGAACTTCGACCGGAAATCAACTTCTTGAATATTGGGGAACGAACCAACGTGGCCGGCTCCAAAAAGTTTGCCCGCCTTATTGCCGAAGGAAAATACGAGGAGGCGTTGTCCGTTGCCCGTGAGCAGGTTGAAGGCGGAGCACAGGTAATCGACGTATGCATGGACGATGCCCTTATTGAGGGAGAAAAGGCCATGACCACCTTCCTTAACTATGTGGCTGCAGAACCAGACATTTCGCGCGTTCCTGTAATGATTGACTCTTCCAAGTTCAGCATTATTGAAGCCGGACTGAAATGCGTGCAGGGAAAATCCATAGTAAACTCCATTAGCCTAAAGGAAGGTGAAAAGCAATTTGTTGCCCACGCAAAAACCATTCGACGCTATGGTGCCGCCATGGTAGTAATGCTTTTCGACGAGAAAGGGCAGGCTGCAACCACCCAGCACCGAATTGAGGTAATCCAACGAAGCTATAATCTGCTTGTCTTAAAGGCTGGAATAAGGCCCGAAGATATAATATTCGACCCCAATATTCTGGCCATCGGTACCGGTATTGCCGAACATGCAAACCATGCCGTGAGCTTTATTGAAACCTGTAGGTGGATTAAGGAAAACCTTCCAAGGGTAAAGATTAGCGGTGGGGTGAGCAACCTCTCCTTTAGCTTCAGGGGAAACAACACAATTCGCGAAGCCATTCACTCCGTTTTTCTCTACCATGCCAGCAGAGCAGGCATGGATATGGGTATTGTAAACCCATCCATGCTCATGATCTACAGCGAAATTCCTGCCAACCTGCTTCAGCTCACTGAGGACTTGGTGCTCAATCGACGGAAAGATGCTACGGAACGGCTACTGGCCTTTGCCGAGAATCTGCACGATGAAAAGCAGGAAAATGTAAAGCAGAATGAGTGGCGAGATGCTCCGGTGGAAAAACGGCTATCCCACTCTTTAGTCAAAGGCATTACCGAGTTCATTGCACAGGACACCGAGGAGGCACGGCAACAATTTGCCAGTGGACTTGACGTAATTGAGGGTCCGCTGATGGATGGAATGAAGATTGTTGGTGAACTTTTTGGCTCAGGAAAAATGTTTCTACCTCAGGTGGTAAAGAGTGCACGGGTTATGAAAATGGCCGTTAGCATTCTTCAACCCTACATTGAGGAGGAGCGGAAGCAAGGTAAAATGATGCAATCAGCAGGAAAGATTTTACTTGCAACCGTAAAGGGTGACGTGCACGATATAGGAAAAAACATCGTGGGTGTTGTGCTCTCGTGCAATGGATTCGAGATAATCGATCTTGGAGTAATGGTTACCACTGAAAAAATAGTGGAGGAAGCGATAAAACAGAAGGTTAACTTAGTTGGACTTAGTGGACTGATCACACCATCGCTCGACGAAATGGTCCAGGTGGCTAAGGAGATGGAGCGACAGAAGCTTTCCATCCCAATCATGATTGGTGGTGCCACAACATCAAAACTTCATACAGCCCTTAAGATAGACCATGAATATAGTGGCGGTGTTGTTCATGTGAAGGATGCTTCACTTGCTGCCATGGTGGCTTCCAAACTTATTAACGACAAAACGAGGAAAGAATTTATTCAAGATACCCGCAAAGATTACAAACGAGTAGTTGACAACTATACTGCTGAAAAGATAGAGGTTATTCCCCTTTTGACAGCAAGGAACAATGCACTTAAAACTGACTGGGATGCCTACAACCCACCCAAGCCAGCAAGGATAGGAGTTTGTGCCTATATTGATTACCCGCTAGAGGAGATTCGGTCATATATTGATTGGACATTCTTCTTTTTTGCTTGGAATATTAGTGGGAGATATCCAGCCATACTAAAGGATCCGGTGAAGGGAAAGGAAGCTCAAAAACTCTTTGAGGATGCCAATTCGCTGCTTGATATTATTACTAAGGACAAATCCTTTTCGGCAAAAGGTGCTGTTGGAATGTTTCACGCCAACTCTAAGGGAGACGATATTATTATATATGCTGATGACCTTCGAGACAATATCCTTCAACATTTTCCGCAGCTACGCAATCAAGAAAAGAAGGTAAACAATGAGCCAAACTTGTGCCTTTCCGACTATGTAGCACCAGCAGAATCGGGAAAGGAGGATTATTTTGGTGTATTTGCTGTTACTATTTTTGGTGCAGAACAGCTAGCCAAAGTATACCAGGAACGAAACGACGAATACAACGCCATTATGGTTAAGATATTGGCCGACAGGCTTGCTGAAGCCTTTGCCGAGCTGCTACACCATAAAGTTCGTAAGGAAATTTGGGCCTATGCACCCAACGAAAAGGAGAGCATTGATGAGATGATAAAAGGGCATTACTTAGGAATTCGGCCAGCACCTGGATACCCAGCCTGTCCGGACCATAGAGGAAAAACGCTAATATTTGATCTACTTTCGGCCCAGGAACATATTGGCATCCAGCTAACCGAAAATCTAGCCATGATACCTGGAGCCTCCGTCTCTGGATATTACTTTTCTCATCCAGCTAGCAAGTATTTTAACGTTGGCAAAATTGCACCCGATCAGCTTACTGATTATGCAGAGAGACTTAATCTATCTCAAGAAGAGGTAATTAAATTTATGCCAACCTTTATCTTGTAAAGCAAACTTTTCAGAAATTCGAATAGAATCAACATATCAGGAATAGCAAACCATAGACAACCATGACCATAACAGAACATCTGCAAAAGGCCACTTCAACCCTGTTCTCATTTGAGTTGCTGCCTCCACTAAAAGGGGAAAACCTTCAATCAATTTTCAATGCTATCGATCCGCTTTTGGAGTTTTCACCAGCATATATAAACGTTACCTACCACCGTGAAGAGGTGGTGTACCAAAAAAATGCCGATGGGTCACTGTTTCCCAAAGTTCTCAGGCGAAGACCTGGTACAGTTGGTATTGCAGCCGCTATTCAGCACCGCTACAACCTCGATGTAGTGCCGCACCTTATTTGCGGTGGCTTCAGCGTGGAAGAGACTGAGGATGCCTTAATCGATTTTGATTTTCTAGGTATCCAAAACATTTTGGCCGTAAGGGGTGATTCCGATAAAATTACCGGAAAGTTTGAACCAAAGCCTGGTGGTCACCACCATGCTGTTGATCTGGTAAAACAAGTAATGAGGATGAACAGTGGGAAATATATTGATGAGAATATTGAAGCGGCCAATCCAACAAGTTTTTGCGTAGGAGTTGCAGGCTATCCTGAGAAGCATACAGAAGCGCCAAACATGGCCACCGACCTAATGCACCTAAAGGAAAAAGTTGATGCCGGTGCTGCCTACATTGTTACGCAGCTGTTTTTCGATAATAGCAAGTTCTTTGCCTTTGTGGAAAATTGTCGAAAAATTGGCATAACTGTTCCTATTATTCCAGGTATTAAACCCATCTCCTTAAAGGAACACCTAAACATTTTACCACGCGTTTTTAATGTTGACTTACCGGAGGAACTGGTACGCGAACTTAACTTTTGCAAAGATAATAAGGCGGCCAGAGAGCTGGGTATAGAGTGGGCCATAAAACAAACGCAGGAACTTAAAAGGGCCGGAGTAGCCTCCATCCACTTTTACACCATGGGGAAATCGGACAATATTGCCCGAATAGCAAGAGCAATCTACTAGAGACTAGAACTGTAAACTACAAATATCTCGACAACATTTCAAAAAGAATCTCCTGTTCAATTGGCTTGAATATATAGTCGTTGCAACCCGCCTTTATGGCTAAAGCCACATCAGGACTTTGGGTATAAGCCGATTGCGCTACTATTGGAATTTCTTGGTCGATTTCACGTATTTTTTTCATTGCGGTAATACCATCCATCACCGGCATCTTAATATCCATTAGCACAAGGTCGAACTGTTTACCATCCAAGATGAAGTCCAACGCTTCTTTACCATTTCTTGCAATTACAACCTCCAGACCATATGGTTCTAAAATCTGCGATAATAAAAAGGCATTAATTCTATCATCCTCTGCTATAAGTAACTTCTTACCTGTCCAGTCAACGGTCAAGGTATTCTTCTCGTTTACCGTTGCCATTATGGGTGATTCCAGTGAAGGTGAATAAGCAATGGTGAAATAAAATGTAGATCCAACTTTAGGTTTCGAACTTACCCAAATATTTCCACCCATGAGTGTAACAATTGCCTTTGAGATGGCAAGACCAAGGCCAGTACCACTCGCTAGTTTTGCAGAATCTGTCTCTGCCTGCCTAAATCGTTCAAAAATGAGCTGGTGATCAACCTCTGAAATCCCAATCCCTGTATCCTCAACAAAAAACTCGAGCAGACCTCCTTTTTGATGATATCCGAATTTCACATGGCCTGTATTGGTAAACTTAATCGCATTGCCAATAAGGTTGGTTAAGACCTGCTTTAACCTATCTCCATCTAGCATTAAGAAGGCATCCTCATCATGGGAATCTTTGAAAGTGAGAAGTTCAATTCCTTGCTCATTGGCTTTACCCATATGGATGAGTTGCTGTTCATCTACCAGTTGATTGAGATTGATGGCAGAGGTATTTAGCTGAACCTGATTGGCTTCAATCCTCGAAATATCGATAAGATCATTTATAATTGTGAGCAGCTGCTTGCCACTATTTTGAATTATGCCAACATATTGTTCCTCCTCAGTAATGGAATTATCCCTATTTAATAAAAGCTGCGAAAAACCGATAATGCCATTCATGGGTGTTCGAATTTCGTGGCTCATGTTAGCAAGGAAAGCGGATTTTAGCCGGTCGCTCTCCTCTGCTTTGTTTTTTGCCTGTATGAGTTCGATATTCTGAAGTTCTATTTCCCGATTCTTGCGTCTTACCTCCTCTTCTGCTTGCTTTCGAACAGAAACATCGCGATATATGCCATACACACCAAGCTTGCCTCCCTTAAAAACGATAGGGTTAGCCAAAATAGAGACATAAACAGACGACCCATCCTTACGGTAACGGATTGCTTCGTACACCTCAGGGGTACCTCTGTTTGCTGAAAAGAAAACCCTGTTCGATTCATCAATTAGATGTTTTGGAACAATCAGGTCATTCAGCGGTTTACCCTGAGCCTCCTCCTTCGAATATCCAAAAAGTTTGGTAAACTCGGCATTGATTCGAAGAATAGTTTGGTCGAGATCAAGAATAACAATGGCCTCTGGGGACCACTCAAAAAGCTGCTCAAAGTAAACCCGCTCCAGCTCAATGGCCTCCTCTGCTATTTTTCTTTCTGTTACATCGATGGCTAAGCCCACCACACCAATGGGCATACCTTTCCTATCAAGCTGGGGAGAGAAGATGGTATCAAGCAAAACCCCATTCATCTCAAACGTCTCTTGAATAATATTACCTGCCAAACTCTCCTCGATAGCCAGTCTTATTTCAGGAAAAGAAGAATACATTTCCAGTGCACTTTTACCAACCACCTCGCCCGGCATGAGGCCTAGCTTTGCCAATCCCTTACCTTCCGAAAGAATAAAGCGACCCTCTTTATCCAATGTAAATACAATTGCTTCAATGTTTGTTGCAACAACCCTAAATCGGGCTTCGCTATCCTGCAAGGCCTTTTCATAGCGCTTTCTTTCAGTTATATCGCGCCAAACCACATAAAATACTGTATTCCCTTGAATTAGAATTGGCGTAAGCATTACTTCCACAGGCAACTCGCTACCATCCTCTTTGAAGTGTACCCATTCAAATCGAGCATATCCATTCATCATTGCATGCTCAATCATACTATCCATTTTTGCTGCAGAGTCAATCCCATCCTGCCTTTGGGGCGAGATATCAAGTGGACTCGTTCCAACTAAATCGTCCTTGCTACTATATCCCAAAACCTTGAGTGTGGCAATATTGCAATCAATAATAGAGGTTGATGAAAGGAGAAGAATTGGATCGGAGGACTCTTCATACAACCGGCGGAATGTCTCCTCGCGCTCACTAATTTGAGCTTTATAGTAAACCCTATCGGTAATATCACGAATTATGGACTGATAGCTTCCATCGGGCATTTTCTTTGAGTGCATTTCAACAATCACTTTTGTGCCATCAGGACGTAACAGGTAGCGCTCCAGCACAACGGTGTGTCCAGCACTTAACAAATCGAACCGAAACGGCTTCTCCTCTATGATGTCACTCGGAAAAAGATCGGAGATATATCTTCCTACCACCTGATCTCTAGCCAGACCACTAATCTCCAAAAAGCGGGAGTTTGTTTCAATAATATTTCCCTTAGAGTCGCCAATTAAAAACCCATCGACTGCAAATTCCACAATTTCATGGTACATCTGCTCGCTCCGCGACAGGGCATGTTCCATCATTTCAAGCTGACTAACATCTCGAAACTCCGTTACCCTCACTATCTTCCCGCCCAGAGATACCTGCTTTCCTTGAATTTGCAGTGGATATCTCGACTCGTCCTTTCTCTGTCCTACAACCTGATAGGGAAGTTCATATCCTTCCAATATATTTTGCATCACCTGATCACGAAACTCCGGTGCAATGAGCAGTAGTCCATTCATCCCCATTAACTCCTCATGCGAAAATCCTGTTAATATGGAAAGTTGCCCGTTTGCCTCAATGATAATTCCTTTATCGTGAATACCTATGCCGCCAAAGGATGCTTCCGATAGCACCTTGAAACGTTGCTCACTCTCCTGCAAAGCTTTTTGATAATATTTTGCATTTTGCAAATTCTGGAGAGATATTAAAATAGTGATTATGCCATCCCCAGAGCTAGTGGCAGTCAAAGTTTCGGTAATTTGGTATAGAATATAGTCCCCACTCAATGCTTTTAAATGAATTAGCATTGAAAATTCCGAAAATAGAGCATTACCAATTATTAAGTCCTCCTCTTTTTCCCTGAGTAGAGGATGCTCATCAGCCTGCAAAAAATTCCAGTAAAAAGGGCTAATATCTTTTACTTGTTCCAAAGTATAACCCAATTCCTCCGTTATAAACACATGAAGATATTCAACCTCCCCAATCGTAGGTTTATATACTAATTTTGTAATAGGTATTAGAAATAATTCACCGCTACCCATTGCTTTTGGAGGTAAGGTCATACTTAGCAATAATATTTACAGCTCTTATTTACAACGAATTAATCAAACGAATAATGAAAATGGGAGAATAAATCGTCAATCCTAATTTACAGTAAATAATGGATTCTAACAATAATAAATGTTTGAAGCTAATTCATTGCCATCCTACTAAAAACAAATTGTAGTGCAGAATGGCATTGATTAACAAGTTGCTCCATGTTAGCGAAGGTTTGCACACAATAATAGTACAAAAATCCTAGAGAAAAAGGGAACGACCTATACCAAATTCCGTAACTTGGTGGCGCAAAACAGAAAACTTAAAACCATGATTAGGAAGTTATTAATACTACTTTTACCTACAATCCTGCTACTTTCCAGCTGTAAAACAAACCAGGAAGAGGTAAATCAATCGTCAAAAACAATGGATCAGAAGGTTGTTTCTAAAGTAATTGACTCGCTTGTCGTTAAAAACGGTGATGCTCAAAAAGTCTTTATTGATAAAGGCGTTA
>DATKTT010000154.1:0-5072 GCA_035530955.1 Williamwhitmania sp.
GGACGAAGGATACCCTCCTGCTTTAATAAAGTGTACTGGAACGTCGGGTAACGGGTTGTGCACACACTCTTCAAACTCCGTAGCATGTAGTTCTCTCAAAACCTTAACTTCCTCAACATAAAAGTTGGGCATATCTTCGTAGAGATTCGCAACAAAATTGCTGTAGGTTTTGCCAAAAATCGAATCAATCTGATGTTGAGTAAGGCCTATTTCAAGGTATGGCAAATCGCCGTATCCCTTTTTCTGGGTAAAATCAACTGGATCAACAAAAATAAGACCTGCAACCTCCTCCGGATAGCGGGAGGCAAAACTTCTTATGTATGCACCGCCAAAAGAGTGTGAAACCAGCAGATAGGGTGGCTTCAACCCTTTTTGTAGAAGCATTTCTCTTAGATTGCTGTTGATGTGCTCGGTGGTTGGTGCAAGGCTGTCGTTTTCAGATTCACCTATTCTGGGGCGGTTGTATCGAAACACTACATTCGTTTTAGCAATCTCCTTAGCCACGCTATCCCAGCTATCAAAACCGCTTGCCAATCCATTTTCAAATACAACCACTGGTTTATCTGCGCTATTGTTTTCCATTCCTGCTATTAGCACCTCCACTTTGAATCCATTTATGGTAGCAAAGTCAATGCTAGCGTAGGCTTTTTCCTTGTTTGCTTTAACGGCCTCCAGTATGGACTGCCATCTTTTATCGGTGTAAAGCGATTTAAGGTCGGGGTCTCCCTTTATATGGCCATAGTCAACGTAATTCATTGAGGTTGCAATACAATTTAATTGGAAGAATGCGCTGTCGGGATTGTTTGCTAAAGCCCACGAGCAGGCGGCGTTGTAGCGGTCGTTTAATGTTCCTTTCCATCCGTTCGCCTTAAAGGCATCGGAGTAGGTGAGTGCCGAATTTACATAGTCTTTGGCATTGTAAAGCGCGGATGCTTTTTTTATCAAGTCCGCGTAGCTTGTGGACACCTTCTGTCCGAATAGCGAGCTTGCAGCTATGGCAAGGCTTAAGAATAGTGCTGTTGTTTTCATATGTTTTTGAGTATGGGTTTTTCGACTTGCTGCAGGTTCGTTTACCTGTTTTAGCAGCATCGTCTTTACTCAAGAAAGGTAATCTTTTTTACTTTCACTTGCTGCACTTGCGATAATCCTCAGTGGTTTAGATTATTTTCTTCTTGTTTTCTGTGCTTTTTGGAGGAGCATAGGGGCGGAGGTATGCCGTGAATTGTGACGAACGGCAAAAAAGTAATGCCACCCTTATCCTCCTTTACCAGACGAACATGACGGTCTGTTCTCTTTCCATCTAGTGAAAATTCTTGGAAATGATAATAAATCCCTATTGTTGGTTAATTAGACGTATCTTACCAAAAACGAAGTTTTTGTTATCGGTTCTTTGCAGTAACGAATAGAAAGAATAATGCTATGTGTTTTTCGGCTGAGGCAAGTTTTGCAGGAGGTATTATTCTTTCCGCTGTTGGGGCTGTAACGATTCAAAAAATCCACAAGCCATCACAGATTATCTTTGCCGCCATTCCCCTCTTTTTTGGTGTGCAGCAAATTGCTGAGGGCATCGTATGGTTGGTCATTCCACTTGCGGGGTATGCAGCCGTTCAGATGGTTTTCACCTATGTTTTTCTGGTAATGGCCGAGGTAATCTGGCCAACGCTAATTGCGCTCTCCGTCCTCTTCATGGAGGAGGATGTTCGGCGACGACGAACGCTCTGGTTTCTGCTTGGGCTAGGGATAGTAGTTTCGCTCTACTACGCCGTTTGCCTCGTTACATTTAACGTCTCCCCACAAATAGAGGGCTACCACATATACTACCATACCGATTTTCCAAAGCTGTTTGCCTTACCTGCATTTATTGCCTACCTTATTGCTACTATTACCCCGCTCTTTGTCTCCAGCATTAAGCGAACGCACCTGCTGGGAGGGCTAATGTTCGTCTCGTGCTTGGTTACCGTGCTCTTTTTTACCCAATACCTTATTTCGGTGTGGTGCTTCTTTGCTGCCGTGATTAGCGCGGTGGTATACTGGATACTGAGTGATTCCAAAAAGGCCTTTAAACTCGAAAATATGAGGCTGCTGGCGGAGAGACTCAAGGTGCCTAGCGTGGGGAAGAGGTGAGAGGGAACGAAAAGTGACGAGTGACAAAAAAGAGTCAGAAGACGGGAGTCGGAAGACCGAAGATGTGCTCTAGCAATCTTTTGGCAAGAAAAAACTTACGATCTATACATCTAATATTACCTGTCAAGTGACAAAAAAGTGACAAAGTTACAGGTGAAAACGTTACGGGTTTTCGTGACCCCTAACTGGGGAAAATGTTTATAGCCCATGGCTTTAGCCATGGGTCAGAGATCTCCGCTAGCGAGGGCGGTGCACACTTGAAAATTGTTCAAAGAATTATAGTTGCCATGCACCGCAATCACAAAACAAGCGCAAGGAAAAACCTGCCTCTTACGCCATAAATTCTACATGGCGTGTATCTGTTTTTCTTCAGCTGTTTGGCTGTCAACCAATACAAGTTTAATGTCTTTATTGATACCACAGCCTTTGATATAATCCAAAATACTTATCACTCTATCTTCAGTTGAGGGATTCTGCCAGAACTGCTTTGCCACAAATAATTTAATGGTATATTCATTGCCGTTGTTAAGAAATACGATGTCTATAGGTTGATCTATGGGAAAATATGCTTTAAGTTTTGTAATGGCAACTCCAACCTTCTTCACATCTTCAATAGGCATGTTGGTGCTGTAATATATTGTATGTAAACTATTCACCTTATAGACCAGAAGGTCGCGTAAAGGCTCATTGGTTTCTGACGCCGTGGTGTCTACTTTTGGCAATTTAATGTCCCTGCTAAGGTTTGTGTCTGTAAAGCCTATTTTTATTGGTTTGTCAAATCTTAGATTAGAGTTGAGAAACCTCTCATACTGATTGAAATTGTACATCAATGAGGTGTCTGACAATACGGAGATATCGGCAATGACAAATTTAAGTATGTAGCAGTTTCTCTCATCGCTAAAGTAGAGGTCTGCACCTTGGCTTCCCTCCATGAACCTTGTTTGTTTGATGATTTGTGCAATTCTTTCTGGTTTTGTCACATCCATCTCCTTTGGGTAATGGAGAGTTACTTTATCTATTACACTTATGCTTTTATCGTATCCCGTTGGTGGTATTACAAAAATGACAATTACTACAAGTAGTCCCATTACCAATAATCCAATTAGGCTATATCCGGCCGTTAGCCAGTTTGATGCTTTCTTCCCACCGTTGCTTAAAAATTCGTTTATTTGTCGCCCTTGCAATTTCTCGACCAAGAAGGCAATAATTGCTGTATATATTGCCGGAATCAGTGGTTGGGGAATTTTGTCGATTATGTTTTCTGGAGTAAGGAAAATTCCTGCAAAGATTAGTAAGGTTGAAATAATCCCAATGAAAATGGAGTTGCGAGCGGCAGCATGATTTCCAAACTCCTTAAAGTTTTTTGATATCAGGAATCCCGCGGAGAGGGGGCCTCCTAAAAATGTTGCAAAAGAAATTGCCTTGACTGTAAAAATCTTTGGAGAGATACTTTCCATTGTTCAAGCATGTTTTTGGGTTGACTGGATATTTCTCGGAATGGGATACTGTAGTTTCCCACTACTTAATGAAAGTATTAAAAATACAAATGATTTTCAGAAAGGCAAATTTGTAAATCAAATTTCGTCGAGAGATGAAACCTTCCGCTATCTGCCGCACAACTAGTCTATAAAGAGCACAATCCGAATTCCATCTCTTTGGTTGCTAAGCGCCTTCCGCTCTTCATTAGGGGAGGACTGAAAGGTTGAGAAAAGCAGAACGCTATGTCTCGCATGAAATAAAAATTAAAAATTCATTCAATGAAGACTTACAGCCTACAATGCCGACTGCACATTACAACCTACACAAATAAAAAAAGCCGGCATTACACCGGCTTCTTATATTTTGTGAGAGTATTGTTAGAGCGAACCAACCATCTTGGAGGGGTCTACCCACTTGTCGAAATCTTCGGGTGCAACAAAGCCCAGCTCGGCAGCAGCCTCCTTCAGCGTCTTGTTCTCCTTATGCGCCTTCTTGGCAATCTTGGCAGCCTTCTCGTAGCCAATATGGGTGTTGAGGGCGGTTACCAGCATTAGGGAGTTTTCTAGGTGCTTCTGAATGGTGGGGATGTTGGGAAGCAAACCCACTGCGCACTTCTCGTTGAACGACATGCAGGCGTCGCCTAGTAGCCGTGCTGACTGTAGCACGTTGGCGGCAATCAGTGGTTTGAATACGTTGAGTTCGAACTGGCCCATGGTACCACCCATGGTTACGGCCATGTCGTTACCTATCACCTGGGCACAAACCATTGTGAGAGCTTCGGGCTGGGTGGGGTTCACCTTGCCCGGCATAATTGAAGAGCCCGGCTCGTTGTCGGGAATAATAACTTCGCCAATGCCGCAGCGTGGGCCGGAACTCAGCATGCGGATGTCGTTGGCCATCTTGAACAGCGAAACGGCAGCGCGCTTGAGCGCACCGCTCAGCTCCACCATGGCATCGTGGGAGGCCAGTGCCTCAAACTTGTTGGGCGCAGTAACAAAGGGATGTCCGGTGAGGTTGGCAATCTTCTTTGCTACCAGCACGTCGTAGCCCTTGGGGGTGTTGAGGCCTGTTCCAACGGCGGTTCCACCCAGCGCCAGCTCGCGAACCATCTCCACGGCGTTTTTAATGGCACGAATGGAGTTGTCAATCTGCTGCACGTAGCCCGAGAACTCCTGTCCCAGCGTAAGCGGGGTGGCGTCCATAAAGTGGGTTCGACCAGTTTTTACAATGCCCATAAATTCCTTCGACTTTTGAGCCATTGTTTCGCGCAGCGTAAGCATACCCGGTATGGTAACCTCCATAGCCATTTTGTAGGCAGCAATATGCATGGCGGTGGGGAAGGTGTCGTTGCTCGACTGCGACTTGTTTACGTCGTCGTTGGGGTGTAAAACCTTCTTCTCGTCGGTGAGGCTGCCACCGGTGAGCACATGGGCACGGTTGGCAATTACCTCATTCACGTTCATGTTGCT
>DATKTT010000155.1:0-10505 GCA_035530955.1 Williamwhitmania sp.
TGAGAAGGCTCGAAAGGGAACCAATATTAAAAAAGCAGATACCCTTGCCGTAAAATTGGAGGGTGGTCCTAAGGTTATGTTGATGTTAGATATTGTTGCAAATCCAGATGTAATTCTATCGCGTGAAAGCCTTGAAGACTACCATCTTGAGGTTGTAGACATGGTGAATATTGATAATGAATTGAACTATGTTGTTCAGTTTACCCCAACTGTGATTTTGCCATACCCGCTTTACATTGGAAAGGTTTACATTTCAAAAGAGAGTAAAGCCATTACCATGCTGGAGTTTCACATGGACTTGTCAGACGAACTGAAAGCTAGCCAGCAGTTTATCCGCAAGAAACCCATGGGTCTTGTATTTACCCCGAGTGTTGCCAATTATAGGGTTACCTATAAGTTGCAGGATGGGAAATACTACCTAAACTATGTCCGCAGCGAAATCAAATTCAAGTGCGACTGGAAGAAGAAGTGGTTCAAGAACAACTATACTGTTGTGGCAGAAATGGCTATAACCGATAGATCTACCAACAACGTTGTCAAATTCCCTCTCAAGGAATCATTTAAATCGAGCGATGTATTTGCCGATAAGATTGGAAGTTTCTTTGAGCCGGACTATTGGGGTGCCAACAATACGATTGAACCAGAGGAGTCAATCGAAGCTGCACTTAAAAAGTTTAATCGGCAGGCAAAGCGTAGCCAAAAGTAGGTGATTTAAAATAATTGGGCTATCGTGAACAGCTGGAAGAGCAGGCGTTGTAGGGGACGGTAAATTTAACCAGCAGGTAGCGATAGCCCTCTTTCCCCTTTACGTTAAAGGGATATCAAAAAATATCGCTAACTTTATAATTGATTAAGATCACATTATGCCCCTGAAAAACATCAACATCCAGCGAAAGATTCAAAATAGCGATATTGTTGAATTTGAAAGGCTCTTTCGCACGTTCTATGCCCCACTTTGCCGATACGCCCTTCAGTTTGTTAAGGATATGGATTTAGCAGAAGAGGTTGTTCAGGAGTTTTTCTACAACTATTGGAAAAACAGGGATGAGATCACCATAAAAGTTTCACTTAAATCATACTTCTACCGATCCATAAGGAACAACGCTCTTCGATATCTTGAGCACGTTGCCATAACAAGGCAATACGCACAAAGTGTGGTAGCCACGCAGGAGGAATTTGGGATGGAGTATGCTTCTGACGAGCTGGAGATGAAAGAGTTGAATGCCATTATTGAGCAGACCTTGAATGAGCTACCTGAGCGCAGCCGGCGTGTTTTTAAAATGAGTCGTTTTGAGGGGTTGAAATATCAGGAGATTGCTGATGCTCTTTCCGTATCCATTAAGACAGTGGAGGCTGATATGGGAAAGGCGCTTCAACTTTTTAGGAAGAAGCTGAAGCATTACGATGAGTATGCAGTTTAACCCGATAAATGTTAAGGCCATGAAGCTAGACGAAAATAACCAGCAACATTTGGAGGAAATAGGTCGCTACCTAGCAGGAGAGATGTTTGATGAAGAGAGGCAGATCTTTGAGAGTGAGATAGACATGTTTGATGAGAATAAAGAACTATTAGCACAAATGAAAAAGGAGTGGAGATTAATGGGCAATTACAAAGATAGTAAGAAGGTAAATACCGACAGTGCTTGGGCAAAGTTGGCCGACAGGTTTGAGGAAGACGGTTTGTTGCCTAAGTATACAATAATTGCTAAACAACCTAAACGCATTACTCCAATGTTGAGGTGGGCGGTGGCAGCGATGGTGGTTATGGCTGTTGGAACAACATGGATATATACTTCCCATAGATTGAAAGTGCGTTCTCAAATGGTGAATCTTTCAACCAGCTCAGAGCCAACAGCACTTATTCATACACTTAACGATGGTTCAACTGTATACCTTGCCAGCAATACCTCATTGGCTTTTCCTAAGGAGTTTGATTCCAGAGAGCGAAAAGTTGAACTCAATGGTGAAGCCTTTTTTGATGTTGCCCACAACCCACAGCAACCATTTTTAATTGAAACGGCTGCGGCAACTATTCAGGTTCTTGGAACTGCCTTTAATGTTCGAAGCGAGACTCCATCAACTTTTGAGCTAATAGTTGAAAGAGGTAAAGTTAAAGTCACTCTCAAGGATGGTTCCAGTAATAGTTTTGTGGTTAGCGCTGGTGAGCGATTAGCAGCCGTAGGTAGCAAGGTATCCATTGTGAAAAACTCAAACAATGATTATATGGCCTGGCGATTGCAACGCATGCAGTTTAAGGATGAGCGGCTACAGGATGTGGTGAACGTGTTGAATCGAAATTACCATTCATCCATTGTATTGGCTTCGAGCGAACTGGGAAATCGGCGACTTACCGTTACCTTTTCCAACAACACCCTCTCGTCCATTACCGATTTAATATGTCTTGCGTTACAGTTAAAGAGCGAAGTGAAATCAGACACAGTAATTATTTCACAAGCCGATGGACGAAGGATCAAGTAACTTGTCTTTGAAACAATCTCGACAACAAGCAGCTCGCCGATCATTAAAAGCGATGCTGCTTATTGTCATTGTTTCTGTTTGGTTTCAAGGCTATGCGCAGGACGATCCACTTCAAAAGCTTATTACAATCCCAAGTCAGCATACCACCATTTACCAAGCGCTGAACACTATTTCAGATATCACTGGCTACTACTTCATCTACGATAGCGAGGTGGTGAACAGTGACAAGAAGGTGATTTTGAGTGCCAACAACGAAACTTTGGCAGAGGTTATTAAAAGAATCCTTGGAAATGAGAAGCTCAACTTTCGGGTAGTTGAGAAGCACATTTTAATTTACAGGGTTGATGATTTGCAGGATCATTCAGGCACCACCAGCCTGCCTAATGATTCGATTACCGCTATTGAAATAAGAGGGAAAGTTGTTGATAAGGAAACACATAAACCATTGCCCTACGTATCGATTGGGATTGTTAACCTAGGCTTGGGAACGACTACCAACACCGATGGGGATTTTGTGCTCATGATCCCTCCAAAGGCTGAGAAGGAGAGTATTACTATTTCGCACATTGGATATAAGCAAGTAAGCTATCCGGTAAGCATACTTCAAGAACACAGGTTGGTGTTCTACCTCGAAACACAATATATTTCAATACAGGAGGTTCTTATAAAACCTATAGATCCGGTGGCTGTTATCAAGCAAGCCATGGAGCTCCGCTCTACCAACTATTCCATTGATCCAATATATCTAACCGCTTTTTACCGTGAAGGGGTAGAAAAAAACAAAAGTTATCTCAGCTATTCCGAAGCCCTGTTTAAGATTTATAAGGCATCTTACCTGAAAAGTCCAGATTTAGATCAGGTTAAGTTGCTAAAAAGCAGAAAGTTGATTAGTCAAGATCAAAGTGATACGCTTACCATAAAAATGAAAGCTGGAATCAACGCTAGCCTCTTGTTGGATGTAGTTAAAAGTATACCTGATTTTTTGGACGAGGAGTATATGAAAGACTACCATTATGATGAATCGGACATTGTACCAATAGACTCTAGTAGCGCTTATGCCATAGAATTTCATCAGAAAGAGGGCGTTACCGACCCATTATTCAAGGGCGTAATTTATGTTGATGTGAAGAGTCATGCAATTGTTGGAGTCAATTTTGAAGTTAATCCAGATTACATCGATAAAATAACAAATCAACTGGTAGTTAGAAAAAGCCGAAAAATCAAGGTGATACCTGAAAAAGTTGCGTATTCGGTTCATTACCAAAAGTGGAATGGCAAGTACTACCTTAACCACCTTCGAGGAGATATTTTCCTGCGTGTGAGAAAGCATCATCGCTTGTTTGCTAGTACCTATCATACCTATCTTGAGATGGCAACCATCCAGCTCGATTCCATTAATGTTCAACGATTTCCAAGACAAGATGTTGTTCGGCCTTTTATTGTTTTTAGCGATGCTAACTATACCTACGATCCTAGCTTTTGGGGCGACTACAGTTATATTGAACCGGAGGAAAACCTGAGTCAAGCTCTTTCACGCGTGGCTCCTAAAATTGAGTTGGTCAACGAAAAGTAGGGTGGATTTTGATAGTAATAGGTTTTCCTTTTATCATTCCACGAAAAACTAATTCCTGCTGATGATCACTAATTGCTGCGCAATTTAGGATTGTAATCGCACTTATAGTTGATGTTGCAGACTTAGCGCATGGTGCGTATTCAAAATTACAAATTCTTCTACTTCCCATTTCTACAACATTTTCAGACAATTTGCAGCAAACTGTTTTTAAGAGGGTAAAATCCTTTTATAAACATATTTTTCTGTGCTATTTTAATTTCCATATGTGCTGAATACCTGCGATTTGTTATTTAATAACATGACAAAAGTCAACAATTTGTGCAAAATAATTGTTTTGACAGGTGGATTTTCGTTAATTGAGCCCCGATTTAATAACCTTGCCTATGATTAAAAAATTGTTAGTAGCCAATAGAGGTGAGATTGCTGTACGCGTTATGCGCTCGGCAAAGGAGATGGGTTTGAAGACTGTTGCGGTCTATTCTGATGTTGACCGGACGGCTCTTCACGTGAGGTATGCCGATGAAGCATACTACATCGGACCCGCGCCTTCAGCGCAGAGTTATCTTGCAATGGAGAATATCCTAAACGTGGCTAAAGCATGTGGAGCCGACGCCATCCACCCAGGCTATGGATTTTTAAGTGAGAATGCGCTATTTGCCACACGTTGTGCTGAAGAAGGCATTGCTTTCATTGGACCGTCGCCAGAGGCAATAAATGCCATGGGTGATAAGTTACGAGCACGGCAGGCTATGATTGCTGCGGGTGTACCGGTGGTTCCCGGCACAACTGAAGGAATTAAGTCAGAAGCCGAAGCCTTAAAGGTAGCCGAGGAGATTGGCTATCCAATAATGGTTAAAGCCTCTGCAGGTGGTGGTGGAAAGGGAATGCGTCTGGTGAAAAAGCGCAGCGAGCTAGCCTCTGCCATCAGGGCATCGAAATCGGAGGCCAAATCAGCCTTTGGCGACGATACCGTTTATATTGAGAAGTATATTGAATCGCCTCACCACATCGAATTCCAAATTCTGGCCGACAAGCACGGTAATACCATCCACCTGTTCGAGCGTGAATGCTCCGTTCAGCGTCGTCACCAAAAGGTGGTAGAGGAAACACCATCACCTCTGCTTACCCCAGAGGTTAGGGCTGAGATGGGAGAAAAGGCCATTGCCGCTGCAAAAGCCGTTGGTTACTACGGTGCAGGAACCATTGAGTTCATTGCTGGCGACGACCTTAGCTACTACTTCTTGGAGATGAATACTCGCCTACAGGTGGAGCATCCAATCACCGAGAGGGTTACCGGAAAAGATCTGGTTAAGGAGCAAATCCGTATCGCCAATGGAGAAGTTCTTTCCTTTGGTTTAGACGACATTCGCCAGTTTGGCCATGCCATTGAGTGCCGCATTTATGCGGAAGACCCTGCCAATGGATTTATGCCTAGCCCAGGAACCATTAAGCACCTCACTGAACCTTTAGGTACAGGGGTTAGGCACGATGGTTATGTTTACGAGGGGTACGAAATACCAATCTACTATGACCCCATGATATCGAAGCTTATTGTTTGGGGTCAAGATCGCGAAGAGGCTATTGAACGAATGCGCAGTGCACTTCACTCTTACAAGATTACAGGTGTTAAAACAAACCTTCGATTCCTTGAACGAATAATGGAGTGCGGCGATTTCAAATCGGGTAAATACACCACGCACTTTATCGAACAGCACCTAACCGAACTCCTGCACAACCCTGAGCTCGATGTGGAATCGGAGGATGTGGCCATTATGGCGGTCTTTATCGACTACCTCAATGCAATTGAGAATGCAGGACCTACTAAGCCAGCTGGAACGAGGGGCAATTTGTGGAAGGAGTATGGCCGTAGGCGAAGTCTCCTGCGGTTGTAGTTCAAACTTAATACGGGAAGAGAAATGTCATACGAAGTTCGCTTAAACAAAAGAATTGCTCAGGTTGACCTACTTAGCCAGGAAGGTAGCCTTGCCAAGATTTCCATTGATGGTATGGAGTATGAAGCTGACATCATCATGGTGGAGCAGGGAGTATACTCAATTCTACTCAACGGACGATCATTCAATGTGGAGTTGTTTCCAGGGGAGCGCCCCAAAACTTACACCATCAATACCAAGCGCGATGCATTTGATGCCGAGATTATTGATGCGGAGGCAAGGTATCGCATGAATACGAGCACCAGCATCTCCACCGACTCCGACAAGATACTGGTTTCACCCATGCCCGGCAAAGTGGTAAAGGTACTCGTTGCTGTTGGCGATGAGGTTGTGATTGGCCAACCGCTGATAGTGGTTTCGGCCATGAAGATGGATAGTGAATTCCGCTCCAAGGTTGACGGAATTGTTTCAGAAGTCAGGGTAAATGAGGGCGATACCGTTGAGGGTCGCCAAATAATGGTCATCATTGACTAGCCTGTTTGCATCAGTTTTCACTTTTGCTAGGCTGCTTGCTAGCAGACCATAGCGGTTATGGTTTTTTGAAACGAAAAAAAGAAAGAGCATGAACCAAAAAAAGAAATATAGTTTTCTGGAAAATATCAACCAGCAGGCTGAACTTGGCGGAGGCGAAGCGCGCGTTAAGAAGCTGCATGAATCTGGTAGAAAAACAGCCCGGGAGCGGATCAGTATTCTCATCGACCCCGGCACTTTTGTTGAGCTTGACAAGCTGGTTACCCACCGGGCAACCGACTTTGGAATGGCTTCCCAGAAAATACCTGGTGATGGAATCATCACCGGTTATGGAAAAATTGATGGTAGGCTTGTTTACGTTTTTGCCCAAGACTTTACCGTTTTTGGAGGTTCCTTGAGTCGGGCCAATGCCGATAAGGTGGTTAAGGTAATGGACTTAGCTATGCGCATGGGTGCTCCACTTATCGGGCTAAACGATTCAGGGGGTGCGCGTATTCAGGAAGGGGTGGAAAGTCTCGCTGGCTATGCCGATATCTTCTACCGTAATGTAATGGCATCAGGGGTAATACCACAAATTTCGGTTATCCTTGGGCCTTGTGCCGGAGGTGCCGTTTATTCTCCTGCGCTAACCGATTTCATACTAATGGTGAAAGACTCATCGTGCATGTTTGTTACAGGGCCAGAGGTAATAAGGTCTGTTACGCACGAGGAGGTGACCAAGGAGGATTTGGGCGGGGCCACTACCCATAATACAAAAAGTGGCGTAGCCCACTTTGTGGCCAACGACGATGAGACGGCCATGGTGCTCGTTCGGGAGTTGCTTACTTTTCTCCCCTCGAATAACATGGAGGATCCACCAATAAAGCCAAGCCTTGATTCGATCCATAGGGCTGAAACAAAGCTCAGGAACATGGTTCCCGACGATCCCAACAAGCCCTATGATATTAAGGAAATCATCACAACGGTGGTGGATGATAACCACTTCTTTGAGGTTCAGCCATTCTATGCCGAAAACATTGTAATTGGCTTTGCCCGGTTGGGTGGACGATCGGTGGGCATTGTAGCAAACCAACCTGCCGTGCTTGCCGGTGCGCTTGACATCAATGCATCAGTTAAGGCGGCCCGTTTTGTTCGTTTTTGCGATGGATTCAACATTCCCCTGATCACCTTTGTGGATGTTCCAGGGTTTATGCCCGGAACAGAGCAGGAGTTTGGTGGGGTAATTCGTCATGGTGCCAAGCTGCTTTATGCCTTTGCTGAGGCAACCGTTCCCAAGATTACCGTTATTCTGAGAAAGGCCTATGGTGGTGCCTACGATGTGATGTCGAGCAAGCATCTTGGGGCCGATATTAACTACGCTTGGCCAACGGCTGAAATTGCAGTGATGGGGCCCGACGGTGCGGTGAGCATTCTCCACAAGAATAAGTTGGACGAAAAGGCTCGTGCCGAGGCGGTAGATGATTACCGAGAGAAATTTGCCAATCCATACAAGGCTGCTGCCTTGGGTTATATCGACGAGGTAATATTCCCTGAGCAAACCCGACTTAAGCTGTATCAGG
This sequence comes from Williamwhitmania sp., assembly GCA_035530955.1. GTDB lineage: Bacteria > Bacteroidota > Bacteroidia > Bacteroidales > Williamwhitmaniaceae > Williamwhitmania. Next base: position 8,034 of record DATKTT010000155.1, read on the forward strand.
CGCTGGAAATGGCCCAAAACAAGAACATATCAAACCCTCCCAAGAAGCACGGAAATATTCCGCTTTAAAAAATGGAGAGAATATATTGGGCGCCGGTTATTGCAACTGGCGCTTTTTTTTGGAGTAAGTTTGCAGGCAATATAAGTTATGCTTAGCCTCTTTTCTATCTTTAAGGAGCAATGGGAACCAACTTTAAATACTATAAAATCTACAAGCCTTTTGGCATGATGTCGCAGTTTAGCCGCGAGAACAGCAATCCTACCTTGGCCGATCTTGACTTTGCGTTTCCAAAAGATGTGTATCCCGTTGGCCGTCTCGACCACGACAGCGAAGGGCTACTGCTCCTTACAAACGATACAGCGCTCAACCAAATGCTGCTTTCACCCAAAAATATGCACCGCCGGACATACTGGGTTCAGGTGGAAGGTGAAATAAGCCAAGAGGCGATTGCCAAGCTATGTGCTGGGGTTGAGATAAATTTAAAGGGAGTTAAGTATAAAACTTTGCCTGCTGAGGTTCAGGCAATTCCTACTCCGGAACTACCCGAACGCATTCCTCCAATCCGCTTTAGGTTAACGGTTCACACCTCGTGGGTAAGCATAACACTCACAGAGGGTAAAAATAGGCAGGTGAGGCGAATGACTGCCGCTGTTGGATTTCCAACGTTGCGATTGGTCAGGGCTTCTATTGAAAGCCTAACGCTAGATCAGATGCAGCCAGGTGAGGTAGTGGAGATATTACAATGGGACAAAAAATCTATTTTAGGAAGTATCTCTTGATTTTAGGGCTTCGCTGAAGATGCCTTGCTGCTGCCAATATTTCGATTAAACACTTTTGGTTTCAAATGCTTCGCGCGATACTTTTATCGATTGCATATTTTCTACTGCCCATGCTGCAAGTTCTTGTATCAAAGGTATAAGGCTACTACCCCTTTCCGTGAGACTGTATTCCACTTTTGGTGGTATTTGTGGGTAAATCTGCCGAGCAAGCAATCCGTCGGCCTCGAGGGTGCGAAGCGTGACAGTCAGCATTTTTTGAGATATATCCGCAATTGCACTGTTGATCGCATTAAAGCGCATGGTCCCTTGCTCGCTTAGCAATAGCAAAACAAGTATTGACCACTTATCTCCAAATCGGTCCAGCACATTTCGAATGGGACATTGGTCAATTTTTGAAAAATTTTCTATGCTCATCGCTATTCTATTATGTTGATGTTCAGTAATGGTTACCTGTAAGTAACTGACAAACTTCTACGTGCCTTCTTGCTTTTACTACAGTCACTTTTTATCTTTGACTCTCTAAAGGTAAGTTAATTACTTTTATATTGCATAATCACACACAAATAAATTGAGGAAATGGAAAAAATATTGATTACCGGTGCAACGGGAAACCTCGGTAAAGAGGTTGTGAATTTTTTGCTTAAGAAAGTAGACAAAAAAGAAGTTGCAGCATTGGCTCGTAACGAAAGTAATGCTTCCGACCTTGTGGCAAAGGGTGTTGAGGTGAGGATAGGTGACTATGACAGCTATCCTTCACTCGTCAAAGCATTTTCAGGTATTGACAAGCTCTACTTTGTTTCTGGAAGCGATGTTGTAAAACGCGGTGCACAGCATAAAAATGTAGTAAAGGCAGCAAAAGAGTCTGGTGTAAAGCATGTGGTTTACACCAGCTTTCAACGGACCAATGAAACGGACAGTTCTCCCATTGCCATGGTGGCTCGCGTTCATCTGGATACGGAACAAATGCTCAAGGAGTCGGGAATGGCCTACACCATTCTGAAACATGCCCTTTACGTGGATATGTTACCCATGTTTATGGGGGATAAGGTGCTCCAATCTGGAACCATTTTTTTGCCAGCAGGCGGAGGGAAAGTCTCTTACGCTTTGCGGAAGGACTTTGCAGAGGCGGCTGCTAATATTCTACTTTCCAGCGGGCATGAAAATAAGATTTATGAGTTTTCTGCATCAACATCTATTTCGTTTAAGGAGATTGCAGCAATGCTCACCGATCTTTCTGGAAAAACGATCAAGTATGTTTCTCCAAGTCAAGAGGAATTTCAACAAGCAATGTCAAATGCGGGTGTACCAGCTGAAATCATTGGAACGGTTACTGCCTTTTGTGGAGGAATAAAACAGGGAGAGTTTGACCATCCTGCGGCTACATTAACGGAGATTCTGCAGCGAGAACCAGTTACGGTGAAGGATTACCTTACAGTCGCTTACCACTTGGCATAGCAAAACGCTAAATACCGTGAGGTAAGGCATCGCATTTTTTGTTCTGAGACTGGGTGACTGTTGGATTTACAATTCCGATGTCTACAGGAACGAAAGGATATAGAAACAAGAAAGGGGTCCAAAATGCTTGGACCCCTTTCTTGCTAAATAATGGTGTTATTCAACCACTATCATTCTGGTGCTGGTTCCTTTTTCACCAGAAACCTTCAGAATATACATTCCTTGTTTAAATCTCGAC
>DATKTT010000156.1:0-8343 GCA_035530955.1 Williamwhitmania sp.
TTACACTTTATTCATAAAAATTGGGAGGGAGATTACCATGAAAACTAAACTATTAACCATGTTTTTGGCAGCCGGGATGCTTTCAGGGTGTTCATCTGCTTTCTACCTTTCATCTGCCGATCCTGGGGCCGATGATGTTTATTACAACCCAAATAGGACCTACACTGCAACAACAGCACAGCCGGAGATGAATCCTACAAACTCTAACGATCCTCGCATTGCAGAATTGCAGAAACGAATGAATACTTCGATGTCTGATGCCGTTGCGGATACTACCTCCACAGCTGTTGATACAACGAATGTAGTGCAACAGGATGAAAATCCATACAATTCCATTCTTGCATCTAGCTATCAGGATGCCCAAAATCGGAGAGATGCGGCACAAGCAGACCCTTCAATGAACTATAGCGATCTTCAAACCGCTTTATTCTACGCTTCAGCTTACGACCCAGCTTTTTACAATGTAATAGTTTATGGTTCACATGTTTGGGTTGAACCTAAGTATATGACTACTGGTTGGTATAATCCAGTTTCCAGTTTTTCGTATTACGGTGGATATGGTTATCCATACTCTTCTAGCATTTATTTAGGTTTTGGCTATTCCCCATTTGATTATGGCTTCTACCCATTTTCCTTTGGATTAGGGTTGGCATTTTACGATCCTTACTATGGCTGGAATGATTGGGGCTTTGGTAGGTATCACAACAACTATGGGTATAACAACTACGGATACAACAACGGCCGAAATAGTTACTATGGACCTCGCAGTTCTAGTGGAAGTGCTTATAATTCGTCTACAATGCTACGTAGAAGTACACCAAGTTCTGTGGTTCGGTCTCGGTCTATGGCAACTAATCCGAATACTACTACTACTGGAGTTCGTCGCCCATATACAAATGCTGCCAATCCGAATACAGGCACGGCGGGGTATACTAGAAGGCCTACTACAAAACCAACAACTTCATACACACGACCTTCCGAATTAACAGGTAGGAGAACACCCAATGCCAGCAACTATACTCCCACCTACACAAGGCCATCAAACGGGTTAAGGCAGAACTACAATAACAATCGACCAGCTACCAGTGCGCCTGCTAGCAACTATTATCGTAGACCTGCTTCTTCTACCACCACAGCCCCTAGAAGACCTGCAAGTAACAATGAATATCGCCGTCCTGCTTCTTCTACCACCACAACTCCTAGTAGACCAGCAAGTAATAATGAATTTAGTAGACCTGCATCTTCTGGCTCGGTGGGTACCGGCTCCTCCAACAGTAATTCTGGAGGTGGCAATGCTGGGACAAGAAGGAGAAGGTAATTAATGCTTAAACATTAACAAACTTAAACACAATGAAACGCATCGGTATAATTGTTTTTGGTTGGCTTGCCTTGAGCACCAACGGATTTGCTCAGAATTATCTTGATGCCTACCGGTATTCTGCTGATATCTATTCTGGAACAGCAAGGTTCACAGGGATGGCTGGCTCTTTTGGGGCATTGGGGGGAGATTTTTCTACTTCCAGTGTAAACCCGGCTGGCCTTGGTACCTTCAGGGCAAACGATTTTTCGTTCACTCCTACCTTTAATTTCAACAATACATCCTCAAGCTATTTAGGCAATAAGGGAACTGATAATCGGTTTGCATTTGGAATAGCCAATATGGGGTTGGTAACCACCTTTAAAAACTCGGGTCAGTCTGATAAGCCTGGGCTAGTGAACTTCAATTTTGCCATTGGCTACAACAAGTTAAAGGATTATAATTCCAACGTGTATACTACGGCGATAAATAATACTACTTCCATAACGGACCAGTTTGCTGCGGATGCAAATAATTTGACTCAATATTACGGAATTAATAGTCCCGACAACCTCACCATTCCAAATCCATATGATAGCAACACCGATCCATTCAATAATCCGCATTACGGTTCCGATTTGTGGCCTACCATTATGGCTTGGAATACTTTTGCAATTGATACCTTGAATGGTTCGTTTATTAGTCCATTGTATGGAGGTGATGCAGTTTATCAGAGCAATTCCATTACAACGCGAGGGTCACTTGGCGAATATACACTTAGCTTTGCTGGGAATGTGTCCGACAAATTCTACTTTGGCGGAACCCTAGGTATTCAGGATTTATACTATTCCAAAACTTCTGAATACACCGAGGATATTGTTGGCTCAAGCGCGAGTGGTTTTCAGAACCTTTTATACCGCCAAACTTTGGAAACGGTTGGAAGTGGCTATAACTTTAAGTTGGGTTTCATTTATAAGCCCATTCAAAGTGTAAGGATTGGTGCTGCTTTTCACACCCCCACCTTTTTCGATCTAAAGGATAGCTACAATAGCTATATGAGTTCTCAATTTACAGCAGGTTTTTCTGATGTTTATTCACCTCAAGGGCAATATGATTATAGCCTAGTTACACCGTACCGGTTTATTGGTAGCTTAGCTTACCTGTATCAGGATAAGCTGGCTGTGAATGTCGATTATGAAAGGGTTAACTATCCCTCCATGAGACTTCGAAATGGCGGTGATGGGTATTCATTTCGTTCCGAGAATGATCAAATTACCCAAATGTTCAAGTCGTCTAATAATATCCGAATCGGTGCTGAATTTCATCAGGGAGCCCTCTATTTTAGAGGTGGCTATGCACTATACGGAACTCCATTTAAGTCTGGTTACCTTAACGATAATGCCAATACAACTGTAATTGCTGCAGGCATAGGACTTAGATCTTCAACGTTCTATATGGATTTTGCATACAACAACATTACAAGCAAGAACGAATACTACCTGTATGGTAATGAGAATCTTGTAAAAGACAGCAATAAGCAAAACCAGGTGGTTTTCACCCTTGGTTATAGGTTTTAGCAATCAATAACGTTTGGGAAAATTGAATTGGCCTGGTAAAAATGCTAGGCCAATTTTTTTATGGTACTTCTCATAATATCTATGGAGAGAAGCCCTTCGTTAAATACGAGATCTATAACACTTAAATTTGGAACAAAGGATTGCTTGTGAGAAAATACCTGATAGTAGGGGACATCGCGGTATTTTGATTCGATTTTGTTGGCATCATCCTTGGGCGATAAACCTCTTAAATCGAGTTGATTTTCCTGATAGCAAGGGATATACTCCGAAGTAGTTTCAATGTGGGTGGTAATTTCCAGAAAATCGAGGATGGTTTCTATGAGCATTAAGTTTAGGTCGAAGAGATATTTTGTTTTTTTCTCAAAAAATGGAATAAGGGAGTCAGCTATGTGCTCGAAGTATGGCGAATTTTTGTAGGCCGATTCTATGGCCCGCCAATGTACTTTCTGCCAAGCCATGCTGTAATCAATTTCCACTGCTCGAATGGGCGTTTTGCTACCACTGTGTTTAACTACAGGAATGGTTAAGCTGTGTGGGCCATTAGCGCTGAGTATGCTGCATCTATTACGATAGGTTTGCTTAGTATAATTTTCGTGCTCCTCTAAAAGGATTCTGCTGTTTGATACAAGGTGTGCGAATTGCTGGATAGGAGGGAAGTATGCTGTCGATATTACTACTGTATCGGAACTCATTGGAGAGTGTTTTTTAATCTGTGGATTGATAAATTGCTATAGCAGGCTTTTACTCCTAACGATAAGTAATGGCAACGTTGACGGTGAACTTGTGAGGGGCCAGCCTCAATTTATTAGAATATTTGCAAAATTAGCCGATTATTTTGACAGGTCAAGAGGCTTACGATAATTAGCTATTGAGTTTGATGTAGGCCTCAACATCGAATTTACGCTTGGCTCCATTAAAGTTCATGTATCGAATTTTTCCAAAAACAGGTCGCTCAAACCAAGCTCGGTCATGTACTCCTCCAATGGCCCATGCAATGCCTGCATAACCATTTGGGTCGCGACCATCGAGCGAGTAAGTGTCGTTAAGATAAATGGCGATTTCCAGCGCCTCCTCTGGAGAGCTGGTCCATTCAAGGATTTTCTTTGCCCAATACATGCGCATGTAACCATGCATCTTGCCTTTGCACCCCATCTCCTTCTGAGCAGCATTCCAAAGTGGATCGTGGGTTTTGGCTTTCCCGAAGACTTCTAAAGGATAAGTGTAATCCCGTTCATCTTGCCTGTGCTGGTTAAGGGAGGCCTGTGCCCACGACGGAAGGCCAAGGAAAGAGTCGTAGTTTTTATTGTAGTAACAGAAGTTATCAGCCAGTTCACGCCTTACTATTAGCTCCTCTAAAAATGATTCTTTATCAATGGCGAGGGCCTCGCTTTTTTGAATCTCTAGGGCAACTCTTTGGGCTGAAAGCATGCCGAAGTGGAGGTAGGGGGAGAGATGAGAAAGCCAGCTGAGTTCGGGTAGGTTTCGTTTTTCGGCATAACCGTTGAGCCGTTTAGTAATGAAGGAATCCAGCATCTGTTTAGCTGCCTTCTCTCCTGGCTTAATCCATACAAGTGCGGGTGGGTTTATGGTGCTATTTAGGTGAATAGCATCCCAACTATTTTTAATTCTGGGGCACGAATATTCTTGAACCTGCAATTGCGGAAACTCTGTTAGAAAGTTTGGAAGAAGCCGATTCAACTTAGGCCTTAGCGTGTAGGCACCAAACTCCTGTTTGGAAGAGGCAAGCCAGCAGGGCACGATGTTGTGAGCATCTACAGTTATTACTGGAATAGTGACCTTGGCTACCACATCGCCCAGCCACTGCTGCTTGATGCGAAGCGGGTCAAAGTCGGTTACGAGCAAGGCGGCCTTATGGCATTCAATAAAATTAGATATTTGTTCTTCTGGCTGGCCAAGTAAGAGATGAAATGGAATATGGAAGCCCTCTAATCCTCTCTCGAGTTCCTTTAATCCAGCAATCATGAAATCGTAACTTCGGAGTGAGGCATCAAGAAAGGAGGGTGCGAGACAAAATACGACTTCAACGTGGGTGTTCATTTCTGCAGCAACTTTTTGGCAATACAACAGTGCCCAGTTGTCGTTGAAGCGCTGATCTCGGCTCATCCAGTAGATAACAGGCCCCTCTTTATTATCGCCATCCCGTTCAACCTTCACGCGAGGTCCAATCACCGACATTAGTTAAGGGTTTTAAACTGTAGCTCGATGGAGGTAGCTAATTGTAGCTCTTGACCAAGGTCGTGAATGGCCTCGTCATCTGAGCTGTAATGCCAGGTGGCCTTAAGGTTCGATTTGCTGGAAATCTTGGATAAATGTCCGCAAACTTTTGTAAGAAAAAGGGTGGAGGGGGTGTCGGAATAGAACACCTCAAAATAGACGGACGTATTTTTTTGCGGATGTTCGCTATACTCCCCAAGCCATTGAAGAAAGTCGTTGTAAACTTTTTGTGCTGAAACTCCGGAAATTACCGTGTTGAAGAAATTTCCAGAAAGGGAAATAATCCCATTGTTTGCATTGCCCTCAATTTTGAGCTGTGTAAGTTGCACGTTTGAGGTAAACTGTTTTTCCATGATTCTTGGAGTATTCAGATTTACGCTTGCAAGATATGGAAAGATAGTTCAAAGAATAACCATTGTCAATTTTTTGAAACCGAATCCGATTAAAAAAAAGAGGGTGTCCCGCACGGAAACACCCTTTAGCATTTTTGAATGGTTAGATCAACGATTTTTGCTTTAGCAAGCTTTCTGCGTTGAGCAAGATATCCACGTATTGGGAGCGCTGGTAAGCAAACGGGAAGTTGATATTCTTCTTAGATAGCTTTCCCTGAAATTCTTGAATATTTTCATAGCCTTTGCGCTGCATCCACATTTCCAACTCTTTAACCATTGTGTTAGCATGGCTTATTTTATTTTTGTAGAAGGCGCTAACAACCTGTACTGCTGATGCTCCTGCTAGTACCATTTTGGCAATATCCTGACCTGTGCTAACCGCTGTACCTCCACATATGTCGGCCGAAATGTGTCCAAACAATAGCCCTGTAAAGCGCAGTGGTAGGAGCATTTCATCGGGTGTGCTTAGGGTCATCCGTTGAACGAGCCGTTCCTGCTCCACGTCGATATCGGGTTGATAAAAGCGGTTGAACAGAACTACTCCATCTGCGCCAGCCATACTCAGTTGGGAAATAACCTCCAGCTGGTTGGCGTAGAATGGACTAAGTTTAACGCTAATTGGAATAGAAACTACGGCTTTTATTCTTTTGAGAATTTCTATTTGCTCCTCTATGACTGTGGCACCTGAGACGCCAAAATCTTTTGGCGTATGGTAAAAGTTGATCTCAATGGCATCGACACCTGTGGCTTCAACCTTCTTGGCATATTCTACCCAAGAATCTGAATATACTGCGTTTATACTGGCAATCAGCGGGATGGATACAGCCTTGCGAGCTTCTCGAATTTTTTGGAGGTGCACTTCTGGACCTGCATATTTTAGATTTGGAAAGAGCCTAACCATTTCTGCATGTCGCTCATTGTAAGCCTCCATCTCATCTTCCATCTCCATCTCTTCCAGCTGAATCTGCTCTTCGAAGAGTGATTTGAATACGATGGCACCAACTCCAGCTTCTTGCAGCTTGGTTACCTTATCAACCGAATCGCTTAAATTACTTGCTCCTGCAATGATTGGGTTTCGGAGCTCTAGCCCTAAGTAGTTGGTCTTAATGTTAGTCATAGCACGAGTATTACTGTTAGTCGCTAAATTCTTCGATTGCTATCGTTGAAATTATATAACAGTAAAACCTCGTTTCTACCTGTTTTGTTCAAGGATTCCCATCAGTCTAATTAGAAGTCGCTCGGGACCGGGAATGGGGAATGATTTGTAATAATTGCTGGAGGTAATGGCAAACACAATGTTTAAAGAAGGTATTACATAGATATATTGGTCACCTAGCCCAGCGGCAAATATCACTTGGTGCTTATCTACCTCTTTCTGCCAAAATAGGTAGCTGTAAAAAACCTCGTTACCTGCATTCACTTTTGGAATTAATATTTGGTCAACCCAGGCTTTGGGTATGAGATTACTTTTGCTTGATTCTGCATCGAGCATCAGCTGGCCCAACTTCGCCAATTCGCGAACTTGAAGTGTAATACCACCCCATGATGGATGGCCATTACCTGGATAGCTGTCCCATGTCTTAACCTTTATTCCGGCAGGAATAAAGAGGTTTTTGTATACAATAGAGTCGAGGGTTGTATGGCAAGTGTTTTGCATGATGTCCTTAAGGAGCTCCACGGCGGCGCTGTTGTAGTTAAATCGTACTCCGGGGTCGGCATCCATGGGTTGTTCCAGTGCCAGCTTACCCCAATCCTTAGTGGATTTTTTTAAAACGTTTAGTGCATTGTAGGAGTATGTATAGTCGGGATACCATTCCTGCCATGCAAGTCCAGTTGTTTGGTTGAGCAGGTCCGAAATCCTTATTTTCTGCTTTCTTGGATTCGCCTTGAATATGGAATCGTACTGGGGAAGATACTGCTCGATGTAGTCGTTAGTCTTAAATTTTCCCTGTTCTACGCAGATGCCACAGGCGAGCGATACAATACTTTTTGTAATGGAATTTATAGGGAATGGTGTTTGGTTCGAGAATAGTCCATAGTAAGCCTCTCCCATCATTTTGCCGTTTTGCATCACTACCATACCGTTTACATCACCGTAGGTATTGCCACGTGTATCCTTGAATACGGAAAGTAGTGAGTCCATCACTACCTGGTTATCGCTAAATAATCGATAGTTAAAAAGGCTATCGGTGCTGCCAACAGGTGCTGAAAAGAGAGATAGAGTTATCGATAATAATAGGGTAATGCTTACTATTTTTTTCATTCCTTTAAAATTTCAATTTACAATCTGTTTTTAATCGCACTCACTATTCGCGTCAGGGAATCGAACAATGTAGCTCTGGGACAAGCTGCGTTTAGGCGCATAAATCCAGCACCTTGTGTGCCATAAATGGTTCCGTCGCTTAATCCAACGTTGGCTTCCTGTATTAATATTTGGATCAACTTTTCTTGGGTGATCTTTAGCCCCCGAAAATCAACCCAGGAGAGGTAGGTTCCCTCTGGAATGTTGGCCGATATGGGGAGCTGACTGTCTTGCAGCATCTGTTTTACCAGCGCAAGATTGCCATAAAGGTAGCTGTTTAAGCTCTTTACCCATTCGTCGCCATGGGTATAGGCGGATTGCATAGCTGTTATCCCGAAGATATTCCCCATACCAATGTGAAGGGCGCTGAGCGTGGTGCCAAATTTTTTGCGTAGGTCGCTGTTGGGAATTATGGCCAACCCGGTGGATAGCCCGGCAAGGTTAAAGGTTTTGCTTGGAGCAATAAAGGTGATGCTTTGTTCGGCAATACCTTCGTTTACTGCTGCCAGAGGTGTATGCCGATGAGGTGGCATGGTAATA
>DATKTT010000157.1:0-3803 GCA_035530955.1 Williamwhitmania sp.
ATTTGGGTAAATTACTCTGCCTTGTTTTCGGGAGGTAATAGGAATAATGTTGACTATGTTAAGCAAAGAATTAATATCATCCTCGCTGATGATTAAAACTGGTCTGGATTTTCCTTGCTCAGAACCAACTACTGGATCGAGATTGGCTCGCCAAATAGTCCATTTATTAATCTTCATTTCAGCTCATTATCGGAATACCTAAAGTCAGAATCAATCTCAGCAATATCGGAAAGAAAAATAGGGTCGCTGGCTGCTTTTTTTAGTATGGAGAGTTTATCTTCTCTATTCTCATCAATATCCTCGATAATAACTCTCACCTTTTTTTTCGATCGAAATCTTTCAGGTAGATTGATAACTAGCTGGTTATTCTTTTGAATATCATATGTTTTCTCAAAAGTCATAATCTTCTTTTTTTGTAAAATTACAAAATGTTTCATTAGGATTGGTTACTTCCTGCACTTAACGCTAGCTCGTTTACAGGTGAGCCAAGAGCATTCACTACCCCAAACTTACAAAAAAATAGTTGTTTAGGCTATTAGTCGTTTAGGTATTTAGGGTGGTAGGAGCACTTCATACCGTTTGGCCGCAGTTCTTTGCGCTGGCTGCTATGGCTTAAATTTTATCTGGTGGTTGACTTCTGCGTTGGAATCTGTTTTTTGTAAACCACAAAAATTCGCAACGTTATAGCTATTGCTATTACGGTAAATAGAGTTCCAGCTATATTGGTGTAAACTACGCCAGCTGCTTTCGATAGCTCATTGAAATCGCCATAGGAATAGAAAACGAACCCAGAATAATTATTGATGATATCGTAAAGGGGGCTGAAAACTAGCAACGTCAATAAAAGCCCATTGAGAAAATGGTGACGCAGCTTTTTTCTTCTAAATATCCAAAGGCCCGCTATCAAAAAAATGATGTCGCGTAAGTAGGGCATGATGGTAGAAACAACGGTTTGCGTTTCATTTTTGAAGATTGAATTTATAAAAGCAGTTCTAAAATCTCCCTTCCAAAATGGCGGTATTAGCTGATAGCCTGAAATTTTTGCCCCCGTAATCCATGAGCCAAACATGTGGGATAATTCATGAAGGAAAGCATACGATAAAAACCAAATGGAGTATAGCAATGCAATATTTAGAATGAGCTGCTTCCTTGAAGCATAGCACTGCTGACAGTAAACTATCAGCGGTAAAACTATAAATAATGCAATCTCAAATATGCTAGCGAGGTAAGGCATTATGGTTTGTTTTTGTAATTACACACAGATTCGTTTACAAGCTCTCCAAAAGCATTCTTCAGATCAAATGTAGTAAAAATATGGGCGTTTAGGTGTTTAGGTAGGCTAGAGTACTTCTTACCGTTTGGCAGCTGCTACTTGCTTAGCTTTTGTTTGTTGACTGTGGCTTATTGGAGAGGGGAGACACGGCACCCCTCTCTTGTTGATACAATACCATTTGCAGCCATTTTTGAGAATTGTCTTGTGGAATCTTAGAATAGTGTTGGCGGCCTGTGTTATTTTTCATTACCAATTTTCAAAAATATATACTCAAAATAGTTTATTGAAAATTATAACCAAAATGAAACCCAGGTTCACCTATGAAATATTTAGGCCATTTATCATCTAATTTAGCAAATGATTCGGGCATTGTGGTATGTATGAGTCTCTGTGTAATGGCTATAGAAGGTTCAATAAAGAATCTATTTTTGAAAAACTTGAATTGGTAACCCAAACGATAGGTATTGAACATCTGATACCCATTTTTTATCTTATTATTGGCATCGTCCACAAATGTCTGTCTGGCATTCATTATATGAATAGCTGTGTATAAACCTTTCCACCAAAAGCGTTGATACGCAAGAGCTATGCCATATTCTCTGATGTATCCCGGAAATTTTTCTTCAGAAGCCTCATATGAATCTCCATATGGAATACCCAAGGGCCATGCATATTTCCATGTTTTGGCTTCAATAGATATCACGTCTTTGGGAGTAATTCTATAACCCAAGTTAAGCTGAACAAAATCGGGCGAATTACGCTTGTCTAAATTACCTAACATGAAAAAGGTACTTCCAACAAAAAACCTTTTAAATGTAGAATCCTGCTGTGCTTGTTGTCCAAAAACAGAAACAGCTGTCATTACGATGACACAATAACATAGAACAATTTTTCTTTTCATACTTTTCAGAATTTGATTTCAATCTATAATGAAAATGTATCTTGCTTGTCGTCGCCATTTCGTTCACTTGCCACCTACTTGTTTATATCTCTGCTAAACTCCCACAATATTTCCCATTCCGGTATGAATTGTTCAGTTTTCTCATTTCTTACACCAAATGTAGTAAAAATATGGGTGCTTAGGCGATTAGCTGTTTAGGGAATTTAGGTTGTTAAGCGATTAGGTTAAAAGGCTATAGGTACGCAGCAATGCCACTTTGGTCTCCTTTTTTACCTCTCGGTTATTGCGGTGCGGGGTAGGTTCAGCGCATTGAACAACATAGGTGTGCGCACCGCCTGCTCTTACTATCCGGCCTTTTTTATAAAGATTGCACCCCGCTGGGGCGCTGGAAAAAGGTTGTAGATGCACCACTGCACTTTCTTTAACTTTTAACTTTTAACTTTTCACTCATCACCCTCTTGTAACTTGTAACTTTTCCGTCACTTGTCACTAAAGAGGGAATTAGGATGTTAGGGAATTAGCCTGAAAGGCTGTAGGCACACCCCTGCACTTCCTTTAACCTTTCACTTTTCACTTTTCACTTTTCACTTTTCACCACTTCACCTAGTATCTACCTTTCTTAACGTCCTTCTTGTAGTTCTTTAGGAACTTGCCAAAATCCTTATCCTTCTTGCGCCGCTCCGTGGCGGTTGATTCAAAATGCTCACGCTCCTTTTCCATCTTTAGGTAGTTCTCGTACGAGGCCCTGTCTATTTCGCCCTCCTCAACGGCTTGAAGCACCGCGCAGCCTACCTCGTTGGTGTGGGTGCAATCCTGAAACTTGCAGCTTTGCGAGAGGGTTACAATGCTATCGAAGGTGGTTTCCAGCCCGCCGGCGGTGTCGGCAATGCCAACCTCCCGCATCCCGGGGTTGTCGATAAGTATGCCGCCACCCTCCAGCACAATGAGCTCCCTATGGCTTGTAATGTGCCGACCTCTGTTGGTGCTCGTGCTTATGGAATCGGTTCTCATTACATCTCGTCCCGAAAGGTTGTTCAGCAGGGTCGATTTGCCCACGCCCGACGAGCCGAGCATGCAGTAGGTTTTCCCCTTTTCAATATGCTGCGTTAACGCTTCGTAGCCCTGTTGCGTTTGGTTGCTGATGGCCACAACGGGAATGCCTTTCACGCGCTGGTGCACGCTCGAAGTTATCTCAGCTAGCCGCTGCTCGCTCACCAGGTCGGTTTTGGTTAAGACAACAATGGGGCTTACCCTTGATGCATTGCAGATGGTGAGGTAGCGCTCCAGGCGGTTGATGCTAAAATCCCTATCCACGGCTTGAACCAGGAGGGCGAAATCGATGTTGGTGGCGATTATTTGAACCTCCCCACGCTGACCCACTGCCTGCCGCGCTATGGTTGATGTGCGTGGCAGTATGCCCACAATAATGGCAAAGTCGGGATCGACGGTATTGAGGGCAACCCAATCGCCCACCGCGGGAAAATCTTCACGCCCGCGTGCCGAAAAGCGCAGGTTCCCGGTTATCTCGGCATCCAAATCGCCCGAGGCGGTTCGTACCGTATACCGCTCCTTGTGCTCGGCGATAACCCTACCCATATCCACGTTGCCGAGGGAGTGCTCCTCCCTCAA
>DATKTT010000158.1:0-4738 GCA_035530955.1 Williamwhitmania sp.
GGAGCTGATTCGTCAGAGCGAGCGAGTGTATAACTTCCAGCGAATCTTCAATATTCGCCGTGGATATGGCCTGCGTAAACATGATGCACAGCCATATCGTGCTGCTGGACCAGTTTCGAAGGAGGAGTATGAAAGCCGCGCTGAGCGATACGACAAGCAGCTAAAGGAGGCGCTGAATCTTAATCCTGAAAAGATGTCGCTTGAGGAGAAAATTGAGGCAATCCGTAAATATCGGGAGGACCGGTATGAAAAGTTGCTTGACGCTGTTTACCTACGCAGGGGATGGACCAGCAATGGCGTTCCAAAAATTGAGCACCTGAAGAATTTGGGTATGGACTTACCCGAACTAATTGAGGTGGTAAAGCCTCTTCAGTAGGTTCTTGTTATAATTAAAATTAAAGAATAAGGGATGTCCAAATGGTCATCCCTTATTCTTTTTACCATGCTGCAAAAATGCGCACTAAAAATCCATGGTGCCAGTAGAAAAGACTAGGATCGAACCCTAGGTCGGTGCTCGTTACAGCTGCACCGCTAAAGTTAGCTACCATTGCGCCACCAAAGTCGTATCCAGCCGCCGCTATAATGATGCCTTTGCCCATGCGGTGGGAGTATTTAATTCCAGCAGAGAGGTTATATTCTACTAAGGCTGAGAAGAGTGAAGATGTAACAGCTGTTCTTCCTGGATTTACCAGTTCTGCTCTTTCCACTGCCTCTTTTGTCATGTAGCACATTCCTAATCCTACCTTGTCTTGTGTTGCAGCAAATGCACCAAATCCACCTTTGAAGGAACCTGGATTCATTGCTTCACTGGTAATCAAGTCAAAACCAAACATAAATGAGTAGGCTTTAATGGTGTAGAGCGAATCGAAAACGGCATTTCCGTATTTTTGATTTTCTTTACCTCCGCTGGTAATTAAGGTGTTTACCTGTATGGGCAGTTTGAGCGATGTGTAGCCAATACCGTAATACTGTATACCCGATTTTTCCTTTTTCGGAAGGAGTAGGAGGTCGATGTTGGTGTATCTGTTATTGAACGGGAACTCTGTTATGGCACCATCGATAGGTGTTCCAGTCCAGGTTGCCGTTCCCTTAATAAGACCTGTTTGAATCCGTATCATAATTCTTTTAATTCCCACATATCCTGCAAATCGATAAGCTTTGCCTATTAAATTGTTTTCAAACTCAGCGTTTACTCCAAGTTTTAATGGAAATTTCTTTATACTGTAGTTTGCCTCATAGGTGGTGAGTGCTGTAGCAGAAAATTTGTATTTCAGCCACTGCTCTTGTCCAATAATACTGTTAACGCCCCAACTGTTCGAAGGAACGTAGGAGATACCTACCAAACGTAGCAGTTTCTGAGAGTCTGTTTTGTTTGAAGTGGTATCTTGTGCTACTGCAAGATTGAGATACAGGGATAGGACGGTGAATAGTGCAATTGCTTTTTTCATAGCGGAAAATTATTGTCTACGAAAATTACAACAAGGTTGGACAGTAAACGTAATTTTTGTCAATTATTTTTTGAAATAACTTTCGCTTCCTCTTTGGCAATAATAAAAAAGCCCGACAGGTTATTATCCAATCGAGCTTTTATACAAGTGTTCTCCTGTTTTTATATGTCAAACTTTATACCCTGGGCAAGGTGCGCAGTTGTTCCGTAGTTAATGTTATTGGTTTGGCGACGCATATAAACCTTCCATGCATCGGAGCCAGACTCTCTGCCACCTCCAGTTTCCTTTTCACCACCAAATGCCCCACCAATTTCAGCGCCGGAGGTGCCGGTGTTCACATTGGCAATACCGCAGTCGGAACCAGATTCAGATAGGAATTTCTCCGATTCTATTAGGTTCTGGGTATATATGGCCGATGATAATCCTTGTGGTACGCCATTGTTAAGCGCAATAGCCTCCTCAATAATATCATACTTTATTAGGTAGAGGATTGGTGCAAAGGTCTCTTCCTGAACAATATGAAAGTTGTTCTTTGCCTCCACGATGGCAGGAACCACGTAGTTGCCGCTTTCAAGCCCTTTGCCCTGCAGCACCTCTCCACCAAAGACAACTTTGCCGCCCTCCTGTTTTGCCTCTTCAATGGCATTGGTAAAGGCCATCACCGAATGCTTGTCGATGAGCGGCCCAACGAGCGTTTCCGGTTCTAGCGGGTCACCAATTCTTTTGGCTACCTGGGCGTAGGCATTTACTAGCCTTTTCTTCACATCTTCGTATATGCTGCTGTGCACAATTGCTCTGCGGGTAGATGTGCAGCGTTGCCCAGCAGTACCCACTGCTCCAAACACAATGGATGGAATGGCTTGTTTTAGGTCGGCTGAGGGAGTTACAATGGCAGCGTTGTTTCCGCCAAGTTCCAGAATAGTCTTGCCGAGCCTTTTTCCAACAATTTCGGCCGTTCTCTTTCCTACGGAAGTTGACCCAGTAATGGAAATAAGAGGTATTCGCTTATCTGCCAAAAAGTTGTCGCCCATCACAGAACTCTTGGCAATAACCAAGTTGAAAACGCCTTCGGGAACATCGTTCTTGAGAAGAACCTCGTTAATGGTATTTTGAACGGCAATGGCCGTAAGTGGTGCTTTGGAACTTGGCTTCCAAATAACTACGTCGCCGGCTATGGCTGCGAGCATGCTGTTCCAAGCCCAAACGGCAATTGGAAAATTGAAGGAGGTAACCAACCCCAAAATTCCAAGCGGATGGTACTGATCGTAAAGCCTGTGGTTGGGTCGTTCGGAACGCATGGTGTAGCCATTGAGCAAACGAGCCTGTCCAACAGCAAAGTCGCAGATGTCAATCATCTCCTGCACTTCGCCCATTCCTTCTTGGAATATTTTTCCCATTTCAAGGGAAACAATATATCCAAGCTCTTCCTTCTTCTCTCGTAGTGCAAGCCCAATTTGGCGTACTACCTCTCCGCGAAGTGGTGCCGGAACTGTTTTCCATGTTTTGAAGGCCTCTTCTGCTTTTCTTACCACCATTTCATAATCGGCAGCGGAGGCATTCTTAATGGTTGCTATAAGCTTTCCATCGATGGGAGAGTACGACTCGGTAATGTCACCGGATGCTGTCATCCACTTGGTTCCTATCGAAAGGCCAGAGTTTTCTGATGCAATTCCAAGTGAGGCGAGAATTTTTGAGTGATTCATGTAAGTTGGTTATTGTTAGTTGATATGGGATTTAAAAAAATCAGAAGGCATTGGGATTACCCGTTGCCTTCCGCTGCTAGTTTATGCTTCCTCTAAAAAGGGATATTTGTAGTCAGTTGCTGGTAACAAGGTTTCCTTGATTGCTCTTGGATTAGTCCAGCGAATGAGGTTGAGGCTGCTTCCGGCCTTGTCGTTGGTTCCTGAGCCACGTGCACCACCGAATGGTTGCTGTCCAACAACCGCACCGGTAGGCTTATCGTTGATGTAGAAGTTGCCAGCTGCGTAGCGAAGCTTTTCGTAGGCCTGAATTATAACCTGACGGTCGCGTGCAAAAATGGCACCCGTTAGTGCATAGGGGCTTGTGGTGTCGACTAGGTCAAGCGTCTCCTCGAATTTAGCATCCTCATAAACGTAAACCGTGAGCACAGGTCCAAAGATCTCCTCCTCCATGGTCACGAAGTGAGGATTATGCGCCAAAATAACGGTTGGTTCAATGTAGTAACCCTTCGATTTGTCGCCCTTGCCACCAAAGACGATTTCGGCATCCTTTGTGTTTTTAACCTTATCAACGTAGCCCATAATACTGTCGAAGGAGGCTTCGTCTATCACGGCATTCACAAAGTGGGTAAAGTTGTTTACATCGCCCATCTTGATTTCAGCCAGCGATTTCCCCATTTTTTCTTTAATGGACGGCCACAAACTTTTTGGAATGTACGCCCTCGAAGCGGCTGAGCATTTCTGTCCTTGATACTCAAAGGAACCTCTTACCAATGCGGTAGCCACCTCATCGGTATTGGCAGTGTTGTGAACCAACACAAAATCCTTACCCCCTGTTTCTCCAACAATCTTTGGGTAGTTCTTATACTTCGGAAGGTTTTCAACAATCTGCTTCCAAAAGAAATTAAAGGTGTTGGTCGATCCGGTGAAGTGTATGCCAGCCAAATCCTTACTTGCAAAAATTCCTTTGCCAATAGTTGAACCTGGACCTGGAAGGAAGTTGATTACTCCGTTGGGTAAACCTGCCTCCTGAAATATTTTCATGAGGTAATAGTTGGAGAGGATCGACGTTGTGGCTGGCTTCCAAACCGTTGTGTTGCCCATAATTACAGGCGACATGTTGAGGTTTGATGCGATGGCCGTAAAGTTGAAGGGGGAGATGGTGAAAACAAATCCTTCGAGGGGGCGATATTCTGTCCTATTTACAACACCATCAGCCGAAATAGGCTGATCCTTATAGATGGTGTTGGCGAAAAATACGTTGAACCGTAGGAAGTCGATTACTTCACAGGCGGAGTCAATCTCTGCCTGATAGGGGTTTTTACTTTGGCCCAACATGGTGGCTGCATTCATCACGAAGCGATACTTTTTGGCAATGAGGTCGGCTGCCTTTAGCGAGATTTGTGCGCGGTCGACCCATGACATCGACGACCAAATCTCTTTTGCTTTCAGCGCTGCCTCAATGGCCATTTCTACCTCCTTTTCGGTAGCCATGTGGTAGGTTGCTAGCACATGACCATGGTCGTGAGGCATTACCACTTTGCCAAGTTTACCCGACTTAACCTCTTTTCCACCAATGATTAGAGGTAT
>DATKTT010000159.1:0-4094 GCA_035530955.1 Williamwhitmania sp.
TCCCTGCTGCAGCATTCCGTGGGTTGGCAAACGGCTGCTCACCCTTAGCTGCCCTAACATCATTCATCTTCTGAAATGCTTTATGGGTTAAAATCACCTCTCCACGCATTTCAAAATCGGCAGGATAATCGCTACCCTTCAACTTGAGCGGAATGGACCGAATGGTTTTTACGTTTGCCGTAACATCATCGCCACGAACCCCGTCGCCACGAGTAACCGCCTGAACCAGCACGCCGTTTTTATAGATTAGATTTATGGCTGTACCATCAAATTTTAGCTCACATACGTATTCCGGAGATTCATCCACCAGCAACTTTCGAACCCGCTGGTCGAAGTCACGGAGTTCATCCTCCGAATAGGTGTTCCCCAACGAAAGCATGGGATAGCGATGCTCCACCTGCACAAACTCAGCCGACAGGTCGCTTCCAACCCGCTGACTTGGCGATGATGGATCGAAAAACTCAGGATAACGAGTTTCCAAGCCTATCAGCTCAAGCATTAGCACATCGTACTCAAAATCGGATATGGTGGGATTGGCCTTTATGTAGTAGCTATAGTTGTGCTCGTCGAGCGATTTACGCAGTAGTTCAATTCGTTGCTTTGCTTCTTCGCGGGTCATACATCTATTGAATTTGCACTAAAGATACGAAGATGAAAAGAATTATCGAATAATACGAAAATTGAAAAATTGTCATCAGTGCGTGACCTGAAGATCATCTAAATCTACACTGTTGATTTTCACCATGCCTTGTGAGGCAAAACTCTTGCGAAGGAAAGAATTGTCCATAAAAAAACCGGATGGAATACCCACCCGGCCATTATGAATAACGATATGAAATTAATTGCTAAAATAGGCGCTGTTAGGACCAATGCCAACGGTATAGCTCTTTATAAATGTTCCATCAGAAGTGTAACGATTCATGGTTCCCGACTGGGTGAAGGTTGGAGCAAGCAAACCAATAATCTCACCGTTGGATGGATTCACCGAAAAGCCATAGATATTATCGTTGATGAGGGGTGTCGACATGGTGGTGGTGGCATCGATGGAAAAAGAAAATATTCCTGCAATAGTGTAATCGCCACCATAGTAAAGCACATCGCCACTTGGATTCACAGCCAAGTGCGCAGGGTGATATGTGGCACCAAGGGTTATGGAAAACTCAATTTGATTAGTGGATGGATTAATACGTTCCAGCATCGAAGGCGTTTCGGACACCACGTTGTAGTTGACGTCATACACAATGTTTCCGGCGCAAAGCACCCATAGCTTACCATTCTTATCAACAACCATATCCTTGGGGTTATCGCCCACCGTAATGGTTGCATCCACAACATCGGTTTGGGTATTAACTACCGAAATGGTATTGTCGGTTCCCCAGCCACCGCTATTGGCAACAAACAGCTTCTGAGAGACGATCACCATTTTTTCGGGGCCAGTGCCCACCTTTATTGTGTTGGTAATGGAGTTGGTTGCCACATCAATAACAGCCACATGACCCCCATCGCCCCAAAGTGAAACGTAGGCTTTTGAACTCGAAAGCGCTGTCACGTATCGAGGACTAGAAATATTCTCGATGGTAGCAACCTCCTTACAGCTTGAAGTATTTACAATCTCAATCTTATTGGAACCATTGAGCACCAAAAAAGCCTTGCCTCCTGCAAATCCAATGCTCTGAAAAACATCGCCAAGCGGACGATTATTCACCTTTTTAAACACTTCATTTACAACGTTATCGCCCGATGGATAGTAGAGCGAAAGTGTTGCATTCGACGAGCCAAAGGCACCCTCGTTGGCAATGGCAATGCTGTTGCTGAAGGGATAAGCAACACTACTTTCGTTGCTATCTTTCTGGCACGAAGCAAAGGAAAATGCTGCCAATACGCCAAGGCTTAGCAGCAGCTTTTGGGTAAGAGTTCGATTTTTCATTCTGTAATGATGTTAGGGTTAAGTTATTTTGTAAGATTGATACCAATTCCAAACTCAAAGTACCGCAGTGGCATGGGATAGTTGTTCATTACCTGATAATCCGTGTTCCAAATATTATCTATCCGCATAAAAGATCGAATGTTGAAATCGTGCTCTCTAAACACCTTTTCAACCATTAGGCTGGCCACGGTGTATGCGTCCACGTAGTCCACATTTGCATCGTTAATAAATCTTCTACCCGAAAAGTGCTGCGAATACTTTATCCGAAAACCGGAATATTCAGCAAACAGTGACGATGTTCCGCTATACTTCGGGACGTAAGGAAGCTGATTTCCCTTGGTGGCTCCGCTATTGGAGGTGGTAACATTGTATGAGAAAGCGCCCTCCCCACCAACATTCAACTTTCCCATTCGATGCGAAACAGATAGCTGCATCTCACCGCCGCGCGACCACACCTCGTTGATGTTCATTGGGCTCCACTTACCACCAGCCACCGGCATCCAAATTATCCAATCATCGACGTGGCTATTAAAGGCATTTACTACAAATCGGAAAGCAGTACGGTTTAGTAAGGAGTTGACCTCCAAACCCGCATCGGAGGAATACCCCTTTTCTGGCTGTAGATCGGGGTTACCCCAGTTGGACCAGAACAGCTCGTTGAAGGTTGGAAGTCGGTATATTTTTGAGACGCTAGCACGTAGAGCAATGGACTTCAGCGGCTTTACCCTAACACCTGCACTCCAGGTAAATGGATTTGGTTCGCTACTAACCAGCTCCTGCCTAATACTTACAAAACCTTCAAGGTAAGGAGTGTTAAACCTGTAGGCCATCCGCCCTGCGCCTCTATCTCGTATTGGCCGTCCAGCATAGTTGGTCGATTTCGCCTGTTCGTTTATGTATATTAAACCCGTTTCAATTGAGCCCACTTTTCCCAAGTCATACGTTCCCTCTGCTTCGCTCGTAAGCACATAAAACTTGTGGTTCGAATGCTCCACACCCGGATTGTCGTAAATATTCTGATCGTAGAAGTAGCCTCCCTTAATATTAGTGGTGAACCTCCCAGCAACAGCATTCCACACCAATGCATTTCTTAACGATGTCCACTTGAGCGATTCGTGGTTAGTGTAGGCCCCCATCATGGGCTGTGGGCGTGAAAAGTTATTCTGGTACCAAACCGAAGCCACAATCGACTGGTTCGACTTGATGCGGTAAGCCAAATTTTGCATTACACCGGTGGAAGCAGTATTGGCATTTACTTGGTGCTCATAAGGCTTCCCGATTTTAGCAGTATTATGAAAAAGAAAATCGTTCTTGGCCTCCGTGTAGAACACCCGAGTTTGGGAACTCACTCTTTTAAAACCAGCGGAAACATTCGCTCCGGTAAACCACTTGTCGAAGCTACCATAGGTTTGAAGCAGCGAATAATTGATGCCTTGAGCGGTATCGGGCTTGCTCTCCAGATGTATTACCCCACCAAGCGCACCACTGCCAAAAAGGGCGCCGTTGCCTCCATACTGTATGCTCACCTGATCAAAAAAGGATGTTGGGAGAATGGCAAGGTTAACCCCTCCATCCATAGGGCTTTGGATGTTGAAGCCATTCCACAGCACAGCGGTATGATCGGCCCCTAGCCCGCGAATGGAGGCGCTACTTACCCCACCTGGGCCATAGGTATTAACCACTATTCCACCCTGACTTGCAAGCAGCTGGTCGAGCTGAGCTTGTGCATAATCCTTAATATCCTTGGTGAAGATTGGCTGAACGCTAAGCTCGCGCGAGTAACGTTGCAACCGATTTTGAACCACCACCTCCTTCATGGTGACGGCAGTGTCCACCACCTCCTTGTCGGGAACAGGCGGCCCCGGATGAAAACTGGAAAGAGCAGAAAAAAGAAACAGGTTAACTAACATGCGTTACAAATGATTAAAATCGTTAAGATTCAATCATTTATAACCTGCGGATTAAAACAAAAAGTGATAATGTAACGAAATTACATTGAGCTTTTTATCCGAAAGCTATAAATGTTCATTCGTTGGCAGGTCTTCTGACTTTCTCTCTCTTGCTGGCCTTCCCGTTCATTCAAAATTGGAACAGTGGCATTTGGATGGTAGCAAAAGTTTTAATAGAGATTACAGCAGCGGTAACTGCTCAGGATTTACACCTGATT
>DATKTT010000160.1:0-2183 GCA_035530955.1 Williamwhitmania sp.
TCTTGAAGGATATGGCCTTGAAATAGTCGAAAACATTCCCATTGAAGTAAAACCCAACCAGTTTAATGCATTTTATCTAGAAACAAAAAGGGATAAAATGGGCCATACGCTTCACCAAACAAAAAAGAACGAATAGGCATGGAGAGGCAGCTCGGCGTAATTTTTATGGGCACCCCGGAGTTTGCCGCAGAATCGTTGCGACAAATATCCCTCTCAAATCACCATATCTTGGCCGTAGTTACAGCTCCAGACAAGCCAGCAGGCCGTGGGCAAAAGGTTAAGCAATCGGAGGTAAAACAGGAAGCCATAAGGTTAGGAGTGCCCCTTCTACAACCAGCCAAGCTAAAAGATGTCGATTTCATCAATGCGATTCAGCGGTTGAGCCCTGACGTTATTGTAGTTGTAGCTTTCAGAATGCTTCCCAAAGAAGTATGGTCAATACCAAAACTAGGAACCTTCAACCTTCATGCCTCTCTCCTACCAAAGTATAGAGGAGCAGCACCCATAAACTGGGCAATTATTAACGGTGAAAAGGAAACGGGAAATACCACCTTCTTTATCAATGAGGAGATTGATAAAGGAAAGTTGATTTTTCAGGAAACACTGACCATTGGACCAGACGAAACCGCTGGTGAGCTGCATGATAAGTTGATGGCCTCTGGGGCCAAGCTGGTAACTAAGACTCTTGACGCTCTTGCAACTAATTCGGTGTTAGCAATCGATCAGCCTCCTTCTCGGAAAAACGAGCCTAATGGCGCACCAAAAATATTTAAAGACGACTGTAGGATTGCATGGACAAGTTCAAGCGCAACCATATTCAATCTCATTCGAGGATTAAGCCCTTACCCGGCAGCATGGTCAACACTTATGTTGAGCGCTACCAATGAGGAAATTCCAGTAAAAATATTCATGGCTCATTGTTCCAACTCCGAAATAGCGGGAAAACCTGGAAACATTGTGTCCGATGGAAAAACATACCTTCAGGTGCTCACTAGCGATGGAGCAATCTCCATTGAAGAAATCCAGCTGGCAGGCAAAAAGCGAATGACAACCGAAGAATTCCTTCGCGGGTTTAAAAACATTGAAATCTACCAATTCTCCTAAAAGAGCCAGCCTCTTTTTACACCCGGCTTCCACCCTCTCATGTAAATTTCTTGACCAACAGTAGGTTCTTCCCCTTGCTTCATGCCATTGCGTTTGTAGAGCATTTTAAGCTTAACAGCATACTGCTGTGATATTTGCTGGAGCGTTTCACTACTGTCGACAACATGAATTGGATATTCCCGCGATGCACTTCTATGCTTCGGTTTAACGTAGAGCACCTCTCCGCTGGTTAGAATAGCATCTTTTGGCAGATCGTTGTACTTAAACAGCTGCCACCGCATCATCTCCAACTCCTTAGCTAAGCTTTCAAATGAATCGCCCTCCTTCGCCACCACATACTGCACGCCATTTGTCTCGCTTACCCTATGCTGTTTGTAAATATCAACAAAATAGGAGTTGTCACCAACATGGGATTTCTTACCATGCGATGCAACCTGAATATCTACACCTCTATCGAGAAGGTAAAGCTTATTATCTTCAATAATTTTAATGAGCATGTTGGCATAGTCGGGGTTGGTTGCATAACCGGCCTTGCGCAAACCCCGAGCCCAACCTTTGTAATCAGTAGGTGCAAGGTCAAACAAAAAGGCATACCTTCTGGTGTCACGCAAAAAGTCAGAATGATCGATAAAAGATTCCTCTGGCTTTCTGTATTTTCGAAAACATTCATTCCGCTTATCATCGTCGTGATAAATTGTAAGTCCGCTCCAAGAATCATGGCACTTTATGCCAAAATGGTTATTGGCTTTCTGCGCAAGGGTACTATTCCCATTATCTGACTCCAACATGCCCTGAGCCAGGATGATACTGGCTGGCACACCACTTTGCTTCATTTGCTTAACTGCCAAATCTTTGTATGCCTGAATATAATCTTCTCTTGAATATTGTTTACCACTTTGTGCATTACCCACAGCAGAAAAAGTGAAAAATACTACTAGCAAAAACAGGCTTCGCTTCATTTTTTTTTCCAAATTTGCAATCCCTTTTTTTGAACAACTTTTGCAAATCATTATTAAAGAGGGGTTTTACATTTATAAAATTTTGAGTAGGTTTGTGTTTACCTGCAAAACTAGCAATAG
>DATKTT010000161.1:0-3342 GCA_035530955.1 Williamwhitmania sp.
CACCTCCGATTTTATATAAAGCCCAAGTCCTAGCAGAATAGGCAGAAGCATAATTACAATAAGCGCCAACAACATCCAGTTATGGTTTAACGTATTCCGGAGTCCTCGCTTAATTTTGAAGTACTTACGCATATATACTACTGTTCGATCTTTTGGAACATTTTGCTTACTAATTCACTCTTTAGCGGTATGTAACCTGCAGCGGGAATTTGTTGCTGCCCCTTGGTGAGGATATATTTTATGAAGGCAATCACAATGGCATTTTGTGGTTTGTTTTTCGAAATAAAGTAGAGGTTCCGGGCTGGAGGTGAGGGGTAGCGTCCGTCCTTAATGGCGGCAGCAATTGAATCGAGCGAGCCATAGAAGGCTTCATTGGGCTCTATCTTTCCATCTTCGTTGAGGTCGATGGGGACAACGGCGATGCCGCTGTAGCATTTTCTGGTATTAAGGTCGTAGGCAAATATGAGGTTGTTATATCCTAGTGAAAACTTGTCGGCCTTCACTGCGTCGGCCATACCTGGATCACCAAACACACCTATACCCTGCAGGTCCTCCTGGTGCTTTCCAAGGAATGAAGCCCACATCTCCGCTGCACCGCATGCATCGCTTCGGGTATAGAGATCAACTTTTTCTACCGATTTGTTGCCCAGTAGCTCACCCCAAAATTTTAGTTTTCCGGTAATGTACATTGCCGATATGCGTGTTTTTGTTATACCAATTTGTTGTAATTTATCAAAGTAAGGGTTGGAAGTGCTTACCATGGGAACCACTGCATCTTTTGCAACGGTAATGCTCCAAGCTCCTTGGCTATCTTCAGCCTTGGCAACCTCTCTCGAAAGCATTGCCAAATCAACCATTCCAGAAAGTACGTCGGTCATTCCCTTGCCTGCACCACCAGCCGAAATATCAATCCTTACACCGGGATTCTCTTTCATAAAACCTTCGGCCCAAAGAACGGTAAGCGGGTAGAGGGCAAAGGCACCCGAAATGGTTATATTGCCCGACAGCTCTCCTTTCTTTACGCTTCGGCCTCCGCCGCAAGAAGCCAAGGTTATGGCAAATACAATTATAATGAAAATGGAAAAGTAGGATGGCTTGCTTACTCTCATGGATATTTATTTTATGGCCGATTTGCACCACAAAGGTAGCGCTTACTGATGATCTTCTTTCAATGATTTAAGTTCTACTTAATCTCTAGACAAACGGGAGTAAAGGTAGAAAAAACCCGCTGCACTGTCAAAACAAATTCCACGTGCCTATTGTTGCTGCGACTTTATCAGTTTCTGCATTTGCACATGCCTTACCTTCTTGATTTTCATCAAAAAAGGAGTTGAGGAATGTTGGAAATAGTTTAAATTTGAATTTGTCGATTATTTGCCTCAACGGAGGTTGTGGAGAATCCATAACGTGCAACTATAGGAACACGTTTACCAGTTTTTATTATAGGACGAAGAATACATATCGCTATTATCATAAAGCAATTGCTGTTGTATCATGATTATTCCTTACATTTAGGCTTTAACACTCAATATTATGGCTAGAGTTGTCGTTTTGGGTGCGGGTATTGCTGGACACACAACTTCCGCTTTTTTGCGTAAATGGTTGTCGAAGAAGCACGAGGTAGTAGTTGTTTCACCAAACCAGTACTATCAATGGATTCCATCGAATATTTGGGTTGGAGTTGGCAAAATGCGGGCTGACCAAGTGCGGTTTCAGCTGGCACCACTCTACAAGCGATGGGGAGTTCAGTTTAAACAAGCGAGGTGTGTTTCCATCCATCCTGAAGGTAGCAGCAAGGTAGATAAGGGCTTTGTTACCATTGAGTATGTGGATGGTGAACGGCAAGGGGAAACGGAAGAGGTTTGGTATGATTTCCTTGTAAATGCTACAGGCCCTAAGCTTAAATTTGAAGCCACCGAGGGGCTGGGCCCCGAAAAGTTTACCGCATCTGTTTGCTCAACGGGGCATGCTGAGCAGGCATGGAAAAGTTTGCAGGCTTGCTTCGATAAGATGAAGGCCGGACAACGGCAAGCCATAGTGGTGGGTACCGGTCATGCACTCTCCACCTGCCAAGGGGCTGCCTTTGAGTATATTTTGAATATCGACCACGAGCTCAGGCGGCTAGGACTACGCCACATGGCCAACATTAAGTGGATTTCCAACGAGTATGAGTTGGGAGACCTTGGTATGGGTGGCGCCTTTATAAAAAAGGGAGGCTACATTACCTCCACGAAGATTTTTACTGAATCATTTTTTCTCGAGCGCGACATCAGCTGGATAAAGCAAGCTGGAGTTTACAAGGTTGACCAGAACAAGATCTACTACGAAAATCTTGCTGGGGAACACTTGGAAGAGCCGTTCGACTTTGCCATGTTAATACCTGCCTTTTCGGGTCATGGAATTAGCGCTTTTGATAAGGAGGAGCGCGATATCACTGCTACCCTGTTTGCGCCAAACAACTTTATGAAGGTTGATGCCGACTACACAGCTAAACCGTATGAGGAGTGGTCGGCCAACGACTGGCCATCGACCTATCAAAACCCTACCTACGATAATGTTTTTGCTGTAGGTATTGCTTTTGCACCACCGCATGCCATCTCCAAACCCATGAAGAGTGTAAACGGTACCGCTATTTCTCCTGCTCCACCACGCACGGGAATGCCCTCTGGGGTAATGGGAAAGATTGTGGCGCAAAATATTACCACTTGGATTAAAACCGGCAAGCCCTCCTTTAAGCATAGAGCTTCGATGGCAAAGATGGGAGCCGCCTGCATCGTTTCGGCGGGGTATGGCCTTCTGAAGGGTAACTCGGCCACCATGACCGTTTCGCCCATTGTGCCCGATTGGGATAAATACCCAGAGTGGGGTCGCGATATTAACAAAACCGTGGGTGAACCTGGGCTGGCAGGCCATTGGCTAAAATTGTTTATGCACTACATGTTTTTGCATAAGGCCAAGGGCTACCCATTTTGGTATCTTCTTCCTGAATAGTAAAATAGCAGACAATGGATAAAAATAGAAAGCGTTACACGCAGGAGTTCTATGCTCCAATGCCCACTAGGGCAACCATGTTTTGGCGCAACTTTGTGCTGTGGCAAATCATCCGTTTCTTTGTGCTAAACCTTAAGATTCTCAGGATAGTGGTAAAGGGACACTCTTAGGTAAGTGTGAACCAAAGGTTAGAGCAATGTTTTGCTGTGGCCCATTTGGACAAAGAAAAAGTGGTTAAAGGTGAACATCGGTAGGAAAAAACTTTTACCTTTGCCGCACATCTAGAAAAATTGTCCCGTGGTGTAACTGGCAACACGTCTGTCTCTGGATCAGAAGAGTCTAGGTTCGACC
>DATKTT010000162.1:0-9703 GCA_035530955.1 Williamwhitmania sp.
ACCGAATCGGAGGTATGGTGGCTAATATCTACGCCAACCTCCTTCATTACGGCTACCGCTTGGGGGTTGAGCATTCCGGTGGCTGCCGTGCCGGCAGAACGAACGGTAATATCCTTGTCGAACGATTGTAAGAAACCGTGTGCCATCTGGCTTCGGCAGCTATTTCCTGTGCAAAGAATTAGAATCTTCATTTTGTGCTACTGTATTTTGTGTTACTACTACTTTTTGTTTCGTGGTCTTAGCTGACATATGCAGGAGCCATCGAGCTGCTCGCTACTATCAATGCTCAGCGGTAAACCATCGCGCTCCCACTCTACAATGCCGCCTGCAAGATTGGCAATATTAGTAAACTCCTTCTCCTTTAAATGCACCATAGCCTCGTGGCTGCGAAGCCCAACAGAGTCGGCAATAATTAGGGGTTGTGTGCGTGAAAGGGTCTCATAAGCTTCGCCCAGCTGGCTGTAAGGCAGGTAAACTACCGTCGAAACGCCAAACCGCTTGTAGCCAGTGAGTGTAACTTCCCTTACGTCGACTATGGTGGCATTATTCTCCATAACTTCCCGAAGCGCCTCCTTGGGGGTGAAGTTTAGAAACCCACCGCTGTAGAAACCCCGCTGTATGAATAACCTTTCCATTATTGCCAATTACTAATCGCACGAGCAGATGAAGTTGCTCTGAGCAGAGCCAAAAAAATCATCCAGCCTAAGCTGCATGGCAGCAAGTCGCTCCACATCGAGGCAGTAGTGAACTTTAAGTCCATCAATGGTTCCCCTAATAATCCCCATCTCCTTGAGCTCCTTTAAGTGCTGCGACACCGTTGTTCTACCCAGCGGCAGGTAATCGGATATGTTGCCCGTTCGTATCTCCTTTTTCTGAGCAAGAAGTGCAATAATGGCAATCCGTGCCGGGTGCGAAAGCACCTTTCCAATTAGTGCTAGCTCCTGCTGCTCAAGGCTAAACTCTTCTGCTTTATTGTTTGTCACTGCAACAATGTTTAATGTCGTAAACATACGACATTGCAGAAATAAAAACAAACGATGGCCAAGATAAATCTTGGCCATCGTTAAAATTTGCTGGAGCAGGGTTCGTTGAAGCATAAGCGCAAGCTATGCAAACCCTTTTATCACTATTATTTTGGTACTATTCCATGTTGATGTTCCCCCACACTCTTTTGAACAATACCCAAATTTTTAGAATGGCGTCTCCAATTTCACCGCTGTGTCAAACGAAGCCTAGTGCACTTGAGTTTGTAGTCCAGACAACATTTTCATCGCCAACTGAGCAAAAGCCTCTGTGAGGGTTGGGTGTGGATGAATGGCTTGTGCCACATCCATCAGCGTCAATTTTCTGGAAACAATCAAGGCAGCCTCTCCACTCAGCGAAGCGGCACCATTGATAAAGATATGAACACCCAGAATTTCCTGATTACTTTTATTGACAACAAACTTCAGGAAACCAAACGTATCGCCGCTAATTTGCGCCATGGCATCCACCTTATAATCATAAATTCCGGTTACCACATCAAAGCCAGCTTTCACCGCTTCCGCTTCGGTAAGACCTGCTGCAGCTATTTCTGGGTCGGAGAATAGCACCCAAGAGTTCTTGGTAAAACAAGCCTTGCTTATGTTTCCACGCAAAATATTGGTTGCTACAATATGGGCATCGTAGGTGGCAGTGTGAGCGAATTTAGGAGCGCCCAGCACCACATCACCAGTTGCATAAATCCCAGCCACATTGGTTTCCAAGAACTCATTCACCAGGATGCCATTTCTCTCGAAACGTACGCCCGTAGCCTCCAAGTTCAGCCCTTCAATAGAAGGGACCTTACCCGTAACAACCAGCACCTTCTCGGTGAGAAACTGCTGAGTTTTTCCATCAGCATCCACAAATACGGTTTGAAACTCACCATCAACCTTGTTGATCTCTTCAACCTTTGAATGAGTGTAGACCCCAATTCCCGTTTCCTGCAGCTTTTTGGTAATGCCTTCGGCAAATTCGGGCTCCACCACTCCGGATAACAGGCTCGGCATCATCTCTACAATGGTGCACTTCACGTGAAGCTTTGCTAACATCTGTGCCAATTCAATGCCAATTGGGCCACCGCCAACAATCAGCATGGACGATGGCAATGTTGGCTGTTGAAACAACACCTCACTGGTGAGCACCTCTTTTGCCCCATCACCTTTGAATGGAGGAACAAACGAGTGTGCTCCGGTGGCGATAATCGCCTTGTCAAACCCATACCGTGTATTGTTTATCTCTACCTCATTGCTGGAGATGAACCGTGCTTTCCCAGCCACAAAAGTAATTGGCAATCGGTTGACTTGCTGTATGGCAGCCGAAGAGCGACCATTAAGGATACGGTCCATGCTGTTACGGATGGATTCCCACGATTCGGCCAAGGCGGCTTTTGAATCAGAGGTGGCGGTGGCGTTTTTCTCATACGAGAAAAACGCGTCAGCGCCATGCTTGATTATTTTTGAAGGGATACATCCCACAAACAGGCATGCACCACCAAGTTTTCCTGATTCCTCTGCCAGCAAGACCTTTTTTCCGCTTGCAGCCAATTGCATTGCGGCGGGGGTTCCCCCAGGGCCTCCTCCAATGACGAGTACATCAAATTTTTCGTTCATAGCTTTAATTTTTTGGAACGTCATAAATTGAACAAGATCAATTCTTCATAGATTTCTCTGATTGTTCCGTTCTTCAAAAAAATTTGCAAGCATCTCATTTACCGGTTACCACCAACAATAGTCTCTGATAAGCTATTGAATGAGCCGCATTTATCAGCTAGGCAACCACACCGTAAATCAATTAAGTTGCAATAAGCAGGAGAACAACAACGTAAGGAATCTTTACTTGTTAAGGCAATCGATGCAAACCTTCTTATCGCCCTTAATGCGGCCATATTCGGTAACGGTCATTTCTCCACACTCCTCACAAACAAAACCATTGAAGCTGTCCTTCTTAGGTTCAAGTTTGTATTCAAAAATGGGTGAAACGGAGAATAACTTCTCATCGGGTGCACTCATTACACTGATAACCAAAGGGTCAACCACTTCGGCTGGCACCGTACTAGCGGGCTTGCCAACCATACGGTAGTCAGTAAAGAAAGAAGACTTCTTATTGTTAAGCATGGCTTCTGCAGTTGGTGTTACTCTTACAGCCCTGCCGGTGGCACGCTCAACAACGGTAACAGCCCACTTCCCCTTGTGGGTTTTCTTAATATTCCCCTTGCCAAAGGTGGTTCCGAGGATTACCTGCAAACCGTCGCCGTAGCAGGTAGCACAATGGTCCTCGCCTAGGTCAACAAAAGCAACCAGCTGACCATCTTTGGCGCGTTCAACACCCAATGCATTCATTGCGGCAGCACCTACTCTTAAGCCCATGGGCATAGCAGGGCATTTGTGTCCGTGAAATTTTTGCCCGAATTCGAGCCAATCTTTTGGATTAATCATAACACTAATTTATTAGGTTAAACAATCAGAACTATTTGTGAATTAAATATCTATCGCTCTTAGTTAAGCTTCGACCTCCACAATGAGACCATTAGTTGAAAAATACCTGCAGCTGGATATCACCGCCGTTCACGCTGCGTCCCATCACGGTCCTCCCCTTGAAATCGGCCATCAGCTTGGTCTTCCCAGAAATTTGATAATTGAATCCCAGGCCATACCATGCATTGTTACTAGTAGCAGGGTTGAGGTCATCATACTTCTCGGTAAAGACAACCGATTGATACTTATGGGCAAACGACCAGGTCACCAAACCGTAGTAACCATTAGCTATGTCGCTATTGATGTTTGCCTGAACAAATTCGCCTTGTAATTCAAGGCTATTCAAGTGCAACAGGGCTTCAAGTCCCCAGCGGAAATCCTCTCCCGAAAGAAGGCTGTCGGCCTTGTAAATGGTTGTGAGACCGATATTGTCCAGATGCCTATAAGCAGCATATGCACCAAGGGTTAGCCAACTTTTATCAGCATTAAATACCTTCACAGAGGCTCTGGAAGTCACAAGCAACGAATTATCCTTGCTATGCTCTGGCTTATCTACGTTGGCATTATATACACCCAAACTGAAGTGTAGCGGTGATGCATCGCTCTGAAATGTATACTGCGCTCCAATTTCGCGGGCCATCTGCTTTGAGTTGTGTATTAAGCCATTGACAACATCGGCCCTCTCCAATACTGGAATCATATAGTCTGGCTGACTACGCTCAAGCATAAAGTCTGGAACAAAGCGGCCAGCTCGCAAGTATCCATAGCTTCCAAGCCTCAGGTTGGCGTAGGCATCCTGAAACATCAGCGCGTCATCACTAAACGACCGGTAAACCAGCTGAACTTTATAGGAAATATAGTCGGCTTGGGGCAAGGTACCGTCTACCCACAACTTGGCCCGTCGGATGGTAAACTCGGTTGCCTTATCAAAATTACTGCTCAGCCGAGTTTGAATGTATCCATTCCATTCCATTGTGCCCTTCTCCTGTGAGTAGGCCGTAGTTGAGGCAAAAAACATCGTCATTACCCCCATTATCAATAGCGATATTGTTTTCATAGCTAAGCAATTACACCATAAATCATTTTAGTAGCAATAAGCAGTAGCACCACCGCATAGGCAATCTTCACCTGCTTGGACTTTGCCTTCTTCGTCATGTAAGATCCCCCCAGCTGAGAACCAATGATAACCGCCACCACCACAATTGTGGTGAGCCACCAGTTCATATGTCCCTGCGACACATGCCCGAGGTAACCCGACAGCGAGGAAAAAGTTACAACGAAAGCAGTGGTAGCCGCGGCCTCCTTGGTTTTATACCCCATCATCATTAGAATTGGAGCAATAATAAAACCACCGCCGATGCCCAGCATTCCACCAATAAAACCCGCAAATGAGCCAACAAAAAAACCAATTATGCTACGCTTGCGAAGCGATAGCATGGCATCGGGCTCCGCACTTGCTGATATCCAAAGCGTTCGTAGCGCGGCAATTACCACCATGGCGGCGAAAAGAATTTTAAGAGTCTTTACCGGCATGTGCACGCTTGCCATTGCGCCTAACGGTGAAGCGATTAGCGCGGTAGCAGCCATCACTGCGCCTCCCTTCCAGTCCACCATCTTCTTACGGGCAAAAGGGATGAGTACCAGTGCCGTGTTTAAACCATTAAGCAGTAAGCCTAAGGGGATTGCGACAGAAACCATGTCGAATCCAGCCCAGTTCAATACAGGCACATACACCATTCCTCCTCCCAACCCTAGCATGGCAAAAACAAAGGAGGCAACGGTAATTATGAAAAAAATAACTCCATAAACCATAACGCTAAATTTATGTAAGTGATTACTTACTGTTTTTTCAAAAAAAATTACTTCTTAAGCACCTTTAGCAGCAGCATTAGCATTCGCGAACAAAAATTGTCCACATGGAATACCCCCCCGCCTAAAATCATCTCAATGTTGAGCGATATCGGTATTCCCATGTAAAGCATGGCGACATTCTCAACAGGTATACCTTCATCCCACAGCCCAGCAGCAATGCCGTCCAGGATAATTTTGCTAACCAGCTGTTTCTGATTATTAAATATTTGCTGCAAACTGCTCTTCAACTCCGCGTCGTTGTTGTGCGAGGCCTCCGAAAAGAGCAACATAGTAATACCCTTATTCTTTACAAGGTAGCGAATGGTCGCGCAAATAAACTTCTCCAACCGCTCGGCCGGGGCCAACTCGGAGGTGGCAATTCGCCGAAGTTCGCCAATAAAATCGCTTTGAACATCGCCAATAATGGAGAGGATAATGTCCTGCTTGGTGGAGAAATGCCGGAATATGGCCCCCTCGCTTAGGCCTATACGCTTTGCCAGATTCCGCGTGGATAAGTTCTTAAGCCCATCGGTGTAGATTATGTCCAGCACCGCTTGCTTTATCTGCTCCTGCCTTACGTCTGTGTTTTGTCGTTCCATTTTAAAAAATGAATGTAATCATTTACTTACAAAAGTAATATACCGTTGTTCTAAAAGCAAGAAAAAAGTAAAATATTTTCAAAAATACTAATTCATATTTAGGATAACAATCATTATTTCACTGTAATACAAATAATTACAATTTAGTCGATATACATCTATTGAACGCTGAGTGTTTAACATGCATACCCAAAAAGCAAAACAAACTATTTCTAATAAGAGCAGCCATCTACCCCATTCTGTGGGTAAATAGCTGCGACTTGACTAGCTTAACAACCGCTTGCGAAGTTCCATCCTTTGCTGAATACTCCCTAAAAGTCGTGGAATTTCCGAATAAACCACCCCTTAACAACCTGCGTTAGCAAGGCATACGATACCAGTATGACCACCAAAAAGAGGAAGTAAAGTGGTGGAAGAGGCTGAAGTCCCATTGCTCCTGCCCAAGGCATCATTGGAATTGCAATGCCAATGGTCATAATGAGCAGTGTAAGCAGAATAACCGGTGGGGTGGCCCAGCTCTGGAAGAAGGGAACCTTACGGGTGCGAATTAGATGCACAATGAGCGTTTGGGAGAGCAGCCCCTCCACAAACCATCCGCTCTGGAAAAGGCTCTGATGCTCGATTGTAGAGGCCTTAAAAAAGAAATACATGAGGGCAAAAGTGGCGTAGTCGAAAATGGAGCTGATGGGCCCGATGTAGAGAATAAAACGGGTAATCCCAGAGGTGTCCCACTTCCTTGGCCTATCGATGTACTCCTTGTCGACCGTATCGAGCGGTATGGCAATTTGGGACATATCGTATAGCAGGTTCTGCAGCAGCAGCTGGGCTGGAAGCATGGGCAAGAAGGGCAGAAAAACGCTGGCGCCAAGCATGCTAAACATGTTACCAAAGTTGCTGCTAGCAGTCATCTTAATATACTTCAAAATATTTCCAAAGGTGCGCCTGCCGTAAACAATCCCTTTACGAAGCACCGTAAGGTCCTTCTCGAGCAGAATGATGTCGGCGCTCTCCTTGGAGATATCGGTGGCAGTATCCACCGAAATACCAACGTCGGCCACGCGGAGTGCTCCGGCATCGTTAATACCGTCGCCCATAAAGCCAACGGTGTGTCCAATAGCCTGTAGGTTCTGCACCACCCTTATTTTCTGGTCGGGGCTCAGCTTGGCAAAAATGCTAATGCCATCGATGCGTTCCCGAAGAGCGCTGTCCGAAAGTTGCTCCAGCTCGCTACCCAGCATGATAGTAATGACGGGAATACCTACCTCGCGGCAAACTTTACCGGTTACAACCTCGTTGTCGCCGGTGAGCACCTTTACTGCAACACCGAGCTCGTGTAGCGACTCAATGGCGTCCTTTGCAGTTGGTTTTGCAGGATCCAAAAAGCCAATCAATCCAATCAGCAGCATATCTTTTTCATCGGCTACAGAGTAGTTCAGCTCGCGATCCTCAAAAAACTTAACGGCCACAAGCAGCACTCGCATCCCATCCTCATTGAGTTTCTTGGTCTGACGGAGAACCTCGTCGCGCATCTCTTCCTGAAGGGGAACCACCTCGTCGGAGGCAATCTGCAGCTGGTTGTCGTCGCCGGGGTCGTACACGAGGCTGCACATGTCCAGCATCTCCTCCACGGCTCCCTTGCATATTAGCAAGTGCTTGCCATCGTTCTGCCGTAATATAACGGAGAGTCGGCGCCGCATGAAGTCGAACGGTATCTCATCCACCTTCTCGTAGCGCTCCTCCACCATGGTATCGTGCAGCTCCACATGCTGAAGGATAGCCATATCGAGCAAACTTTTGAGGCCGGTTTGGTGGTAGCTGTTGAGGTAGGCCCACTTCAGCACCTCATGGTCGTCGTAGCCCATCACGTTAAGGTGGCGCTCCAGCACAATTTTATCGAGGGTGAGGGTTCCTGTCTTGTCGGTGCAGAGCACATCCATGGCACCAAGGTTCTGAATGGCATTTAGGCGCTTCACAATCACCTTTCGCTTGCTCATGCTCACAGCTCCCTTGGCTAGGTTTGCCGTAACTATCATGGGTAGCATTTCAGGCGTTAAGCCCACAGCCACCGCAATGGCGAAGAGCAGCGCATCGAACCAGTTTCCTTTCACCAAGCCGTTGATAAGAAAAATGAGCGGCACCATTACCACCATAAAGCGGATAAGCAGCCAGCTTATCTTCTTAATCCCCTTATCGAAGCTGGTTTCGGCACGCTTGCCCGACAGTGTGCTGGAAATGCTGCCAAAGTAGGTTAGGTTACCCGTATTCACAACAATTGCCGTAGCCGTGCCGCTCTCCACATTGGTTCCCATGAAGCAGAGGTTCGTTAGTTCCAGTGTGGACAATTTACTGGCCACATCCACCTGATGGTCCCTTTTTTCAACCGGCAAGGCCTCACCGGTAAGCACCGACTGGTTTATAAAGAGATCCTTCGACTGGAGAATGCGACAATCGGCCGGAATCATATCGCCGGCGGAAAGGAATATAATGTCACCGGGGACCAGCTCACCAATCTCCACCTCCTCGCGACCCGCCGGTTGGCGATGCACCGTGGCGGTGGTTTTTACCATGCTCTTCAAACGTTCCGCAGCCCGACTACTCTTGAACTCCTGCACAAAGCGGAGCATGGAGCTAATGAGCACCATAATGGAGACCACCACCACCGTTTTATACTCCTTCTCCTCGGGTGGGGCGAGCCACACATCAATAATGAACGAAACAACGGCAATGAGCACCAGTATGCCCACAAAGGGGTTGATAAAGGCGTCGAGCAGCTGCCGGTACCATGTTGGTGGCCTGTCGTGCCTCACGTCGTTTAAGCCATACTGCTCCTGCTTTTGCTCAACCTCCTCGGCAGTTAAACCCTCGGGGTTGGTCTCAAGAAAGCCGTAGATGTGTGAAATGAAAAGTTGAGCAGCCTGCCGTAGCCGTACAGTTGCCTCCTGATTTAACCCACCAGCGTTGGAAAAGGTGGAGCCAATTTTCTTTGCGACTTTAATCATTGGTAATGCCTCTGTTAATGCAACAAAAAGAGAGGCAAACCGCTACTCACCCCCTATTGATGCGTGGTTGTTAATGCATTCTTTCTACTAAAAGGGCCATCGTCCATAAGAAATGAGAATTAATTTGCAGGACAAAAGTAGGCTAATTTTACAATATGGCGCTGCTGGTTGGTTACTTAAAAAAGGTTAAAAGATTCGGAAGTTATTCAGAAGTTAAACGGGAGTTAAACAGGAGTTAGAGGAAGTTAGAAGAAGTTAGAAGAAGTTAGAAGAATTCAACCAATGCAGGGACAAAAAAAAATTCGTCTATAGCTCAACCCCAGAGGGGTTGCATGTTTGTAGCCGGTGGGCAAACCCCGGAAATGAAACATACCAAGCGCGAGCGGTGCACGCACAATCGCTGTTCAATTCACCACAGCTGCCCTGCACCGCAATCACAATATGTTGAGAAAGGAAGTTAATGAAGCCGTAGCGAAGCAAAGATCCCGCAATTGCGTAATTAAAGGATTAAGAGAATACGACCAATGGTAGAGAATCGCTATGCCCCCACCCCAATGCAATTCAGCATCATAGCTCACGGTTAAAACCGTGGGTTATGAACGTGCTAGAAAGATGAAACCGTTTCAACGGTTTACCTTCCAACCATTATTTCGGCAATTACTGCATTGGGATCATTGAGTAAGTCCTGTTCCTTATGGCTGAGCTCCAAATCTTTTATGGCCCTCTCCATTGTTGGTTTCAGGGTAAATAGATATGC
>DATKTT010000163.1:0-6230 GCA_035530955.1 Williamwhitmania sp.
TCTTTTTGAACCAATCATAATCTTTGTTCGCGATGAAATAGCAATCCCTTCAATCGGTGTGGAAAGATATAATAAGTTCATGCCATTGCTGTTAACAGTATTCTTCTTTATTTGGTTTTCAAATCTTTTAGGAATTATACCGGTATTTCCCGGTGGTGCAAATGTGACGGGAAATATTGCAATAACAATGGTTTTGGCTGTGCTTATTTTTATTATTACAACAATAAGCACCAATAAGGACTACTGGGTAGAAATTTTCAATAATCCAGATATTCCTTGGTTTTTAAAATTTCCAATTCCGCTAATGCCATTAGTTGAAATTACTAGTGTATTCACGAAGCCGATCATCTTGATGATTCGTTTATTTGCCAATATTTTGGCAGGGCATATGGTGGCAATTGTTTTCTTTTCACTTATCTTTATTTTTGGACAAATGTCAGCAGTGGCAGGGTACGGCTTTTCGGTTTTCACAATAGTATTTACCGTATTTATGACTTTGCTGGAATTGCTTATCGCGTTTATTCAGGCGTATGTGTTTACAATGCTTTCAGCTATCTATTTTGGAATGGCCAAGGTTGAGTTGAGGCATCACAATAAATAGTTTAACGTAAAAAAATAACGAACATGGTAACATTAGGCATTATTCTTCAGGCAGCCTCTACAGGTATTGGTTTAGCAAAGCTGGGTGGCGCAATAGGTGCTGGTCTAGCTGCTGTTGGTGCAGGTATCGGAATCGGACTAATTGGTGGTTCTGCTCTTGAGGCTATTGCCCGTCAACCAGAAGCAATTGGGGATATTCGTTCGAACATGATTCTTGGTGCTGCTTTGGTTGAGGGTGTATCTTTCTTCGCCATTATTATTTCATTTTTAGCGCTCATTCTCTAAAAGGTAAAACTGTCGTAATATGGGACTACTAATACCCGACTTCAGCTTGATTTTTTGGATGGTATTGTCTTTTGCAATAGTATACTTTATCCTCCAAAAATATGCTTGGCCAAGCGTTCTTCGTGCCCTAACGAGCAGGGAGGAATCCATAAAGCATTCCCTTGAGTCGGCACAAAAAGCAAGGGAAGAGTTTAGTCGGTTGCAAAAGGAAGGAAGTCTTGTTTTGACCAATGCTCGTGCTCAGCAGGAGGAAATAATGAAAGAAGCTCGTGTGCTAAAAGAGAATATTATTGGGGAGGCTCGTTCTGCGGCTCAGGAGGAGACGCGAAAGCAGATGGAGCTCGCTAAAATTATGATCCAGCAAGAAAAGGAGAAGGCTATGGCTGATTTAAAGCGCCAAGCAGCCCTTCTTTCTGTTGATATTGCTGAGCAACTTTTAAAAAAGGAGCTTGCAAATAACACCGAGCAAGAAAAACTGATCAACGAGCTGTTGAAAGACATTAAGCTAAGCTGACAAAAATGAACCAAAGTCGTCTTTTTGTAAAATATGCCCGTGCTCTGCATGAGTATTCTGTTGACCAGCATGCGGTCGATGTGGTATATAACGATATGGTACAAGTTTATTCAGTGCTAAATGCAACTCCCGAACTGCAGGAGCTGTTTAATTCCCCCGTTATCTTCCCCACAATGAAATCTGGCATTGTTGAGAAAATCTTTTCGGGGAAGGTTTCTTTGGTGACACTTCGATTTTTAAAGTTTCTTGTCGAGAAAAAACGGGAGGCCTTTCTGAAAAACATATTGATTTCCTACTTTACAATTTATCGGAAATCCGCAGGAATTGTGAAAGTTGAGTTTTCCTCTGCGGTTGTGATGGACGGAGAGGAGCGCAAAAGCATTATCATCAATTTAAAGAAGTTGCTGGTTGGCACCGTTGAGATGGACTTTATTACAAAGCCTGAATTAATTGGTGGTTTTACTCTTGCCCTTAACGATATTATGTTAGATGCAAGTATTGCAACCAAGTTGAAGCGTCTGAAAAACAGGATACTTGAGGCAAACTAGAGTAATTAATTAAACAAAAAAGCAATATGGCCGATATTAAGCCAGGAGAAATAGCCGAAATCCTAAAAATGGAGTTAGCCGGTTTAAAGGCAGATAGCCAATTTGAGGAAATTGGAAGAGTGCTGCAGGTGGGTGATGGTATTGCTCGCCTCTATGGGCTGACCAACGTGCGATCAAATGAGCTCATTGAGTTTGAAAATGGTATTATGGGTATTGTTCTTAATCTCGAAGAAGACAATATTGGTGTTGTGCTATTGGGTTCTTCCGAGGAAATCAAGGAGGGCTTTACGGCAAAGGGAACAGGTCGAATCGCCTCTATTCACGTGGGAGAAGGATTGCTTGGTCGTGTGATAAATACCATCGGCCAACCTATAGATGGGAAAGGGCCAATTACTGGAAAGCTCTACGAAATGCCGCTCGAGCGTAAGGCTCCGGGTGTTATTTTTAGACAGCCGGTAAATGAACCCTTGCAAACAGGCTTGATTGCCATCGATGCTATGTTCCCAATTGGGCGCGGGCAGCGCGAACTTATAATTGGGGACCGGCAAACAGGCAAGACTACGATTGCCATCGACACCATTTTAAATCAAAGGCAATACTTTGAGGCGGGTGACCCGGTTTACTGCATTTACATCGCAATAGGTCAAAAAAACAGCACTGTTGTTAACATCGTAAAAACGCTTGAGGAGCACGATGCTTTAAAGTATACCATTATTGTTGCTGCTCCGGCCTCCGATCCCGCGGCATTGCAATTCTACGCCCCATTCGCAGGTGCAGCAATTGGTGAGTTTTTCAGAGATTCAGGTAGACATGCACTGGTTGTGTATGATGATCTCTCCAAGCAGGCCGTTGCTTATCGTGAAGTTTCGTTGCTTCTCCGTCGTCCGCCCGGACGTGAGGCATACCCTGGTGACATTTTTTACTTACACAGCCGCCTTCTTGAGCGTTCCGCAAAAATCATTAAATCTGATGATATTGCAAGCCAGATGAATGACTTACCGGAATCAATTCGTCCGATGGTTAAGGGTGGAGGATCACTTACTGCGTTACCCATTATTGAAACGCAGGCTGGTGACGTTTCTGCCTACATTCCAACAAATGTAATCTCCATTACCGACGGCCAGATTTTTCTTGAGTCAAACCTCTTTAATGCAGGAATAAGACCGGCAATTAATGTCGGAATCTCTGTTTCTCGTGTTGGCGGAAACGCTCAGCTGAAATCCATGAAAAAAATAGCAGGTACCTTGAAGCTCGATCAGGCACAATACAGAGAGTTGGAGGCCTTTTCGAAGTTTGGCAGCGACCTTGACCCAGGAACAAAGGCAATTTTGGATAAAGGGGCTAAAAATGTTGAAATTCTTAAGCAAGGGCTTCACGCTACAATGCCAGTTGGTAAGCAGATTGCCATTATTTTCTGCGGTACAAAAGGGCTACTAAAGGATGTGCCCGCCGAACGGGTGAAGGAGTTCGAGTTGTCACTTTTTGAGTTGCTTGATTCAAAATATAATGATTCGGTGCTCGCACCCTTACAAGGTGGTATTATAAACGACGACCTTGCCAAAATATTGACAGACGTTGCCACCGATGTTGCTAAACGATTTTCTAAATAATTGATGAAGGATGCCATCTCTAAAAGAGATCAGAAGTAGGATTACGTCGGTTACTTCCACAAAAAAGATAACCAGCGCTATGAAAATGGTGTCAGCAGCCAAGCTAAAAAAGGCACAGGATTCCATTTTTAGAATTCGGCCTTACAGCACGAAGCTGTTCGATATGGTTTCGAATTTGGCGGCAGACAAGGAGATTGTGCAGAATATTCCCCTTGCCAAAACACCGACCACACTTTCGAATGTAACGCTTGTGGTATTTACCGCCAACGGAAGCCTTTGTGGAACCTTCAATGCCAACGCCATAAAATTGGCAGAGAAGACCATGACCGAATATAAAACAAGTAATCCAGGGATTGGCGTAAACCTTATTGTTTTAGGACGGCATGGACACGAGCACTTTGTAAAAAGGGGAATTAATGTTTCGGGACCTTATCGGTCATTGGTTGATAAGCCAAACAGGGAGGTGCTTTCCGTTCTAGCGGATGGGCTAATTTCATCTTTTTCAGAGGAAAAAACTCAACGCGTTGAGCTGATTTACAACAAGTTTATAAGCGCTGGAGTGCAGCAGCCCTGCAGGGAATCAATACTACCATTTACTTCAAAGGTGAATGAAAATTCTAAGTTCATGCCAAAGTATATTCTTGAGCCTGACATGACGGGGCTTTTGGAAGAAATTATTCCCCAAGCCATAAAGGTAAAGCTTTTTAGCGCTCTACTTGAGTCGGTTGCTTCTGAGCATGGCGCAAGAACAACGGCAATGCATATTGCAACTGAGAATGCAACTGACCTGATAAAACAACTTAGCTTACAGTATAATAAAGCTCGTCAGGCAGCAATTACAAATGAAATTTCAGAAATTACCACCGGCGCTGAAGCGCTAAAGAACTAATCGCTGTATTATTTGCAAAAAAAATCACGTTGAAGATTAATCTTCAACGTGATTTTTTTATTAATTCGACTTAGTCGCTAGGTATGTGCTTATTTTGGGGCTTCGATTCGTATGGGATTGGCTTTATGGAGAAAATGTCCTCTGAGACATTGATTATGTAGTCGGCTAATTTTTCACTTTCAGAGAACAGATCGTTGTAAATTACACCGGCGAGATATTTGTATTTGTTGCTTTCAACGTTTTGGATATGTTCCTCCCGGAGTATATTTCTCATCAGGTTAATCTGCTGCTCAATTTTGTTTGCTTTATCGAGCGATATTTTGCCATAGCCGAGTTCTAGATTTTCAACCATTATTGCAAATGCATCATCCACCTTGTCGAACATTCCATTAATGTTGTTGCGCAGTTCCTGCGGAAACCAGATATTATTTTGCCTTTTACGGTCAAGTGTTTTGGCTAAATTGTAGGATGAGTCTGCAATGCTTTCCATGTTGCTGATCACCTTTAGCATGGCATGAACACGCTTGGACCCTTCTTCGCTTAAATCACCCTCGGCAACCTGCGTGAGGTATGTGGCAATTTCAAGTTCAACTCTATCACTTATCTCCTCATACTTAATTATTCTATTGAGTATTTGTTCAAAGTTTTTCCCATTTGTTTCCTTAAATAGTTCTCTTACAAACGAGAACATCTTGTTGGTTCTTCTAGCATAGGTAATAATCTCTTTTTTCGCTTGAAGCAGAGAAAGTTCTGATGTGGAAAGTAATCCAATTTCCAAATGTTTGAGCCTGAA
This sequence comes from Williamwhitmania sp., assembly GCA_035530955.1. Taxonomy (GTDB): domain Bacteria; phylum Bacteroidota; class Bacteroidia; order Bacteroidales; family Williamwhitmaniaceae; genus Williamwhitmania. The sequence continues at coordinate 5,240 of DATKTT010000163.1, forward strand.
ATTTTCTTCTTCATCATCCTTGGCTGGAACCATTTTGGTAACAACTTTTACTATTAGCCCAGTAAAGTTGACCAAAAGCAACGTGTTGGTGATATTAAAAATAGTATGGAAAAGGGATAGCGCTATTGGAATTGACGCAATTGAAATAAATGGTGATGATGCTCCAGCGGAGGTCAGAATAAACGAAATAAACTTTAAAAATGGATGAAATAGAGCAACTACCCAAACTACACCAAAAACATTGAAAATGAAGTGGGATCTTGCGGCACGCTTGGCTGAAACATTGGCCACCATGGCTGCAATATTTGCCGTTATTGTGGTTCCAATATTTTCGCCTAGCACCATTGCGGCCGCACTTTCAAAGGAAATCCAACCGTTAGAACACATAACAAGGGTAAGTGCCATTGTTGCACTTGATGATTGAATTATAATCGTGAGCAGAGTACCAATGGCCACAAATATTATGGTGGAGAGTAATCCTAGGTTAGTATAGTTTTTAATGAACTCAAGAATTTGGGGATTGTCGTTTATGCTAGGAACGGAATCTTTTAGATAGCCCAATCCAATGAAGAGGAGCGCAAAACCAGTAATAAGTTCACCAGTAAATTTGTAGCTATGAACCTTAGAAAACAAAAGCGGAAAGCTAATTCCAATAAGTGGTAGCGCTATATGGCTAATGTCAATTTGAAAACCGAGAATTGAAATAATCCACGCGGTTACCGTGGTCCCAATGTTGGCCCCCATAATTACACCAACCGACTGGGTAAGCGACATTAAACCGGCATTGACGAAACTTACGACCATTACTGTCGTGGCAGAAGATGATTGGATTACTGCCGTTACCATAACTCCTGTAAGTATGCGTGTTGCCTTATTCGTGGTCATGGCGGCAAGAATATTCCGCATCTTGTCTCCTGCCACTTTTTGCAATGATTCACTCATCAGCTTCATTCCAAATAGGAATAAGCCCAAGGAGCCAACAAGTGTTAAA